>NZ_MAJV01000069.1:167237-183356 GCF_001691065.1 Aliivibrio sp. 1S128
CCAGAACCAGAACCAGAACCGAGATCAGAACAAATAGAAAAATTTGAAAAACAAAAACCTACCTTGCCTAAATATTCACCAAATATAAAATCCCCGACTAAATTAGGGCATCCATTAGATGGCAGCACTAAATTAGTTTTTATGCTTGGCGAGGATTCTCAAGGGAAATATTTGTATGGTGAAGGTCCTATAACACAAGGTGCTTTCAAAAAGTTTAAACGATATATTGATCATTATGAAAATAAAGGGGTTTATTTAAATCGTTTGATGTTACATAGCCCTGGTGGGTTGGTAAATGAGGGCCTAATGATAGGAGAGTATATACAAGAAAATCAATGGACAACTGATGCCGATAAATATATGAAGTGCTATTCATCTTGTGGGTTTATCTATGCATCAGGTGTATATAAAAGAATTCAAAATGGTGCTGAAATAGGTTTTCATCGACCTTATATACCATCAAAACCTGATACTCCAGAATTTATTGATAGAGTTTATAATGATTATAAACCATATTGGTCATATATTGATGGTTCCTCTGAGTTATATAATAAGTTTATGCAAAGTTATGGGCGTAATGATATGTACATATTAGATGATCAAACTATCTCTAAGCATATGAAAGTAGAAGAATATTAATGAATTATTTCAACTGTGTAGCAAAGTTTTTTTATTGGTTTAATAACATTAAGTTCAAATCATTAAAGTTGGCGACATTCGTACTAATGATATTGATCATAACCTTTAATGTTAAAGGTTATAATATATTAT
Source organism: Aliivibrio sp. 1S128 (assembly GCF_001691065.1). NCBI lineage: Bacteria > Pseudomonadati > Pseudomonadota > Gammaproteobacteria > Vibrionales > Vibrionaceae > Aliivibrio > Aliivibrio sp. 1S128. The sequence goes on from NZ_MAJV01000069.1 coordinate 168,009, forward strand.
TTGAAGATAAACCATTATTTTCAACCTTTGATGTTTCTCCTTTTGGATTATTATTAGCAGTAACAGAGTGGGCGGTTTTATTATGGACAACAAATGTAATAAAAAATTGGCCAAGTACTAGTCGAATATTAAAAAGCTTATTGATTGTTGTAGTCATTTGTTTTGGGTTTTTAAGTTATTCTGGTATTAATAGCTATTTAAGTACCCTAGCAACATCCGATATTAGAAAAGTGCAAGAAGTAAAAAATAAAAAGAGAAATAATGAAGAATTAATTCAATCTTTCCGTTTTCAAGAAAGTGAAATAAGAAAAGAACTTAATGTTATCCGCCCTGAAAGAGAAGTATTAACTGATAAGGTATCACTCATTAATACTCAAATTGAAAGTATTAATAAACAGGCTAGTGATCGACGATTAAAAGCTATTGACTGTATGTCATCACCTGACTGTGCATCTTCTGTTATTGGGTTTGATAAACAATCGAAGCGTTTATCTGCTGAATTACCGGATTTATACAATAGTCGAAATCGTATAAGTGATCGGATCATAAAACTAGAAGATGAGCTAGATTTAGTAACAGCAGAGATTCAAAAACAAAAAAGAGCTGATATTTTAAGTATTAATAAGCATGCGGGGACTGAAACAGACTTTCAGATGAAAAAGAGATCTTATGAATCTCTCATTTTAACAGTGACGGCATGGTTTAACTTTGTGCCTCAGGATCCATTCTCTGTATTTGTTAGTTTTATTTCATTTTTAATATATCCCGTTTATTTTATGCTGAATTTATTAACATCATTAAATTCAGAAGAAAATCTAGTTGTTAGAAATGAACGTAAATTGAATAATAAAAAGAAATTTGAACTAAAGAAAGATCGTAAATCAATTAGAATTATGATTTTAAAAGAAATTGCACACTACTTTAAATTAATGTTGTTAAGAAAGAAAAAATCTACTCTCATTAATTTAAAAGATAAAGCTAATAAAAATAGTAAGCGTAAATCTCAACGAACAGAGCTCTATAGAAAATGTATTCGATATTTTCGAGTTTGGGCACACCGTAGAACAAAAGTCCTTGAAGTACCACTTGAGATAATTAAGGAAATTGAAGTTGTAGTCGAACGGGAAGTTGACAAAATAATTGAAGTACAAGTTGAAGTTGAAAAAGAAGTTGAAGTTATTAAAGAGATTATTGTAGAAAAAGAAATTGAAATAGTAAGAGAAGTAGATCGAATAGTTGAAGTACCGACAGAAGTTGAAGTTTTAATCGAAAAAACAATAGTAAAAATCGTTGAAGTACCTTATTTCATTAAAGATCCACAAGTAGTTATCCATGAACGAATTATACCTGTACCTGAGAATGTGACAGGTGCAGAATTAGAGGAAATATTGAATGCGCAGCCTGAACTTAACACAGATGCACGAAGCGAGGAGGAAAGATTTAATAAATCAGGCGAAGGAGAAAGATACTCAGAATCAGAACAAGAGAAGGAAAGAGCAAGAACGTAAAGATAAAGAAGAGAGTGGTCGCTACCAATCTGAAGAAACAAGAATAAAAATAGTCGAAGAGCAAAAGCTGCAAGAAACGATACAGCAAAATGAAATGATGGCTCTTAGAGCCAAAATTGAATTAGAGAATGAAGAACAGCGAGCTATTATTCAACGTCAGAAAGAAGAATTAGAAGCTGAAAAAATAAGTAATGCTACAAAATTAGAGTTAACGAAACAGGAACTTGAACATCAACAGTTACAGGATGAGGCGATAAATAAAGCTATAGATACTCAAGCGAGAAAAGATGCTCAAGAGGATAATTCCAACTTAAAAAAAATAGAAAAACAAAGATTAATGAGAGAAGAGGAAAGTAATCAAGCCAGAGATAGGCATCGCCGTTTTATGGGATGGTTGAAAGCTATTTTATTCGTAATATTGATTATCTTTCTAATTGTTGCTGCAATTATCGGTCTCTACCGTTTGTATCGTTGGACTGTAGAAGAGCCCCTTATAAAGGAGATCGATAAGATTGTTGAAGTTGAGAGAATTGTTGAGAAAGAAGTTGAAATTGAAAAAATTGTCGAGAAAGAAGTAATACCTGAAGAATGTACGCAGATCCGCCGTAATGGGAAGATTTATGTTAGCTGTGATGGAGTTAGTGTTGATGGAGCACCAACGATCAGTGATAGTGGAGTTGGAGAGATACCCGATTTAGTTACAGAGTAAAATTGTAATTTTATAATTTGTAGCGACGATTCTTTATCTTATTTTGGATTCGTCGCTTTAGACCCTGTAAATAATCCTGTGTAATTATTAGTCATAGCTCTACTAAGCGTAAAGAATCCCCAAACGTAAACAATGTAAATTGAATGTCAACGCAAATCATTATCAATTACATTACCATCCATTGTTCTTAAATGATCCTGTCTTATTCATGTTGCTGAAAAATAAACAAGTACAATTGTGGGCGCGTCGCTTACATGTCTATGTATCAATGGCGCTTCTACTCGTTGTCTTATTTTTCTCGATCACCGGGATCACGCTAAATCGTCCTGATTGGTTTGTTAGCAGCTCTCCAGACATCAAAAACACCACTCTTTCTGTTCCTAACAGAGTGCTTTTTTCTCAAGATGAAAAACAACACATCCTTTGGAATAAACCAAATACCGCTGCTTTGCTTGATTACTTAAATCAACACACCGATCTCTCTGGAACGCCTTCTAATGTTGATGTTTTTACCGACGTTGAAGACGGTGAATTAGTCGAGGGTGAATTGTCATTAAATTATAAAGGCCCCGGTTATAACGCGTCTGTTTATATCGATTTAACGACAGGCATGGCAGATATCGAAAGCTCAAACTATGGCGTTGTTACGTTATTAAATGATTTACATAAAGGACGAAACAGCGGTGAAGTTTGGAAAGCATTCATTGATATTACCGCGCTATTAATGATCTTTTTTGTATTAACAGGTGTGTGCTTAATTTTACCGAAAAAAAGAACACTGATGACATCAATGAAGTGGATGGCATTTGGCTCATCAATCACGCTTGCATTGTATTTTATTGCCGTACCTTAACCCTTTTAATCTTGTATCCATAAGGACATCACAATGGCTTCACTCTCTACCTATTTACGTCATTCAATTGCTGCAATGGTATTAACAACGCCTCTTTTTGTTAATTCAGCGGCTATTTCTGAGAGTGCAAAAGTCGATGTTGCTTTTGAGCTTCCAACGATTACGACCACCATGTATGCACGCCCTTATGTAGCGGTATGGATTGAAAACAGCGAACGTAAGTCAGTAAAAACGATTGAGCTGTGGGTAGGTAAAGATGAGTGGCTAAAAGATTTAAGAAGTTGGTGGCGTAAAGTCGGTCGTTACGATCGTGAATTAGTTGATGCTGTTACTGCTGCAACACGACCAGCTGGTAAATACAAATTCAGTTGGGATGGTAAAGATGACTCAGGTCAGGCGCTACCACAAGGGGATTATACGTTACATATCGAAGTGGTTCGCGAGCATGGTGGCCGTAACTATTTACGTCAAAAAATGACGTTAGCGAATAGTGATATGACTTACCGATTAAAGCCAACAGAAGAGACTGGCGAAATCACCATTCATTATAAAAAATAATTTAGATGTCTATTTATCAGGGAATTAAACACATTATGAAAACAACATTAATGAACAGTAAGTTCAAAGCGGCAGTATTAACCGGCGTGATGGCTGCAGGTTTATTGGCTGCAACGACGGCTAACGCACACCCTCGTTGGGTTTTACCTTCTCATTTTACCGTATCTAAAGAAGGTGGTGATTGGCTTACGTTTGATGTTACAGCGTCACACGGTACGTTTGTATTTGATAAGCCAGCGGGCAGTGATCAAGCACAAGTAGTGATGCCTGATGGCCGTACAGAGCGTCCAAACTTTGTTGTTAAAGGCAAACGCCGTTCAATGTTTGATTTCTATTTTGAAGAAGAAGGCACACATAAAGTTCGTATCAATAATGAACCTACTTACTACACCCAATATAAAGCGGGTCGTCGTGATACGGTGAAATGGATTAAAGCGACCAAAGCCGACCGTGATTTAGTGCTTCCAGAAAAAGTGCGAGATGTGGTAAGCCAAGTGAGTTTCACTCGTGCTGAAAGTTACGTGACAGTGGGTAAGCCAACAACAGAAGCGATGAAGCTTGATAATACGCTGTTAGAGCTTAAACCATTAACTCACCCATCAGATATTCTTGAAGGTGAGCCAGTTACTTTTCAGTTCTTTTTTAATGGTAAACCTCAAGCGGGTGTAACGGCTGATATTACTCGTGAAGGGACGCTATATCGTAATCATCAAGAACAAATTGACGTAGTGAGTGATAAAGACGGAAAGATCACCTTTACTCCTGAAACCGCGGGTCGTTACCTGATGAAATCAAATTACAAAGGTGAGCTGAAAGACCACCCACTTGCAGAACAAGCAAGCGTAAATGTTCACTTAACGTTTGAAGCTCTACTTCAATAATGTAGTTAGCACCACTTTCCATAAAGGTTTGTGGTGCTTTTTTATCGAGATTTATCCATGACTAAAGTAAACCTGAAAACCCTTTTTGTTTCTTCTCTTCTTTTTTCTTCTGCGAGTTTTGCTCATTTTCCATTAATGAGCTGTTGGTTTGAATCGGATTTAGTATTGTGTGAAACAGGCTACAGTGATGGCAGTAAAGCCGTTGATTACGACGTAAATATGTATGATTACGATGATAATCTGATTGCAAAAGTCACCACTGATAAACGCTCAATTGCGGAATTTACGAATCCTGAAACAGATTTTTATTTGGTGTTTGATTCAGGACACGAAAGCCCAGTGGAAGTCGATGTTGTCGAGATCTCAGAGAAATGATCATTCAATCAGTCACTCCAGATAATGGAAGCGCAGAAGGAAAATGGATAGCACTCATTATTGGGTGCATTTTGCTTATTGCCGTGGTCGCATTGCCATATCATCAATCGAACGATGAGGGCGTAAAGCTTGAATCACACCAAGTGCTTATTACCGATTTGACACAAGACGATTTAGCCATGATCGCGGAATTACGTTTAGCCTATGAAGAAATCTATGATATTCAGGCGGAATCGACAGAAGATAATTCATGGCCAGAGATTGCTTACCTAGCGGATGAGTGGTTGCCTCCTTTTGTGCAAGACCAAAGTTGGGAGCGCCGCGGAATGCACCAATGGCAGCATTTAGGTTCTGGAGTTTATCTGGGTTTAAAAGTGAAAAAAGAAGGCGCTGCGTCATTCATTTTTAATGTGAAAGGCGATGATATTGAGCTTTGGCTAAATTCTGAATTGATGTTGACGACCATCTCTCCTGCTCCAATCTCTTGGAATGAAAGCGAACTCATTCAACAGCACTGGATGCAAGTAGTCTTTCCTGCTCATGACACTCATTTAAATTGATACCAATAAAAGATAAATAATAATGATGAAATCTATTTTATACGTACGTTCTTTTGTTCTGCTTAGCTTACTCTCTTTGTTTTCTGAGTCGGCGATATCGGCAACAAAACCTTTGGTGATTGGCATTACCTTACAACCTTACTACAGCTATGTGAAAGCAGTGGTAGGTGATAAAGCAGAAATTCTTCCTTTGGTTGATGCAGGGTTTAATCCCCACAATTATTTACCCCAACCAAACGATTTAAAACGTTTAAATAAAATGGATGTGATTGTTGTTAATGGCATTGGTCATGATGACTTTGCGTTAAAAGTAATTTCGGCAGCAAACAACAGCGAATTAATGGTATTAGAAGCCAATAAAGACGTTCCGTTGTTGCCAGCAATGGGGCAATCGGTAGGTAAAGGGGCGGTGAATCCACATACGTTTGTTGGTCTATCTACAACAATTCAAAAGGTTTATACCATTGCCAATGAGCTATCTCGAATTGATCCTGAAAATGCCTCGTTCTACCGTAAAAATGCGCGTAAATACGCGAAAAAATTCCGATTAATGAAGCGTGATGCCATGCTCTCTCTGGGTGAATTAGACACTGCAGGAATGAAGGTAGCAACAACGCACAATGCGTATGGTTATATTCTTCAAGAGTTTGGTGTGGATGTGGCTGCTGTCATTGAACCCGCTCACGGTGTAGAACCAAGTGCGAGTCAACTGCAAGGGACGATTGAAAAGATCCGTGAATCCGACATTGATGTTTTATTTTATGAATTGAACATGCCAAACCGTTTTGTCGACACGATTGAAGAGGCGACTGGTGTTCAGCTGTATCGTTTCTCACACATGACGCATGGCCCTTATGAAGACAATAAAGTTGAAATTGAAATGAAATCAAATTTAGACACCTTAATCGAAGCCATGAAATTTGCCGCTGATAAGGATGCTAAATAATGTCAGGACCAGCAATTTCGTTAACCAATGTTGGACTAACTTACGGTGAAAACACCATTTTAGAAGGCGTTAATCAACGCTTTGAAGCCGGTCAATGCCATGTGGTTATGGGGCCTAATGGCGGAGGTAAAACCTCGTTATTGCGTTCAATTTTAGGATTAACCGCGTTTCAAGGGGAAATTAATATTGAGTGGCCAGAGCAGAAAGGCGTGATTGGTTATGTACCACAAAAAGCCGTCTTTGAATCTAGCCTGCCGCTAACCGTGAAAGATTTTATTTTATTGAATCAAACGCGAGTGCCTCTGTTTTTAAGCGCGTTATGGCGTAAGAAAAGCAGCCAAGAAGCATTTGCAATGGCGCAGTTAGAGCGTGTTGGGATGTCTAACCGTGCCGATCGTCGCATGGGGCAGCTTTCAGGTGGGGAGCAACAGCGCGTGTTATTCGCTCAAGCGCTATTGGATAACCCTGATCTACTCGTTCTTGATGAACCAACAACAGGAATGGATGAGCACGGAGTTCGTTATCTTGAATCCTTAATGCATGAATTTATCGCGCAAGGGAAAACCGTATTAGCCGTTCACCACGATGTGACCGCTGTTCGCCGTCTTAAAGCACATGTTCATGTTATCAATCGTAATTTGGTTGATTCTGGTTGTTATTCTGAGGTATTAAAGCCTGAGAAAATTGAGCGGTTATTCAATCATTATACGGGTGCAAGTGCTCAGTACGATGCATCAAAAACCAACAATGGAGAGGCTGCGTAATGGAACTGTTTCGTCAGTGGGCGTTATATGGCGTCGAGCAAGGTTTCTTAAGTGACAGTTTTTCGTATGCCTTTATGGTTAATGCTATTGTTGCCGCCATCCTCTTAGGGCCATTGTTAGGTGGCTTAGGGACGTTAGTGATTGCAAAGCGTTTGGCCTTTTTCTCTGAAGCAGTTGGACACGCTGCCTTAACGGGTATCGCGTTAGGTGTGTTATTGGGTGAGCCCGCAGAGAACCCAATCATCGGCTTATTTAGTTTCTGTATGATCTTTGCTTTGTTACTGCATTTTGTAAGAAACCGAACTAATGTGCCTTATGATACGTTAGTTGGGGTTTTCCTTGCCTTGGCATTGGCTGTGGGTGCTGCATTACTGATGTACGTAGCACGTAAAATTAATATTCACATGCTAGAGAACGTATTGTTTGGTTCTATCTTAACGGTTACGGACCAAGACATTGCGATTCTAGCAGGCAGTTGCTTATTGATTGTGGTGGTATTAATTCCGACGTTTAATCGTATTTTATTAACTTGTATTAGCCCTGATATTGCCAGAGTTCGGGGTTACAAAACCAATTTTTATGACTACCTGTTTGTGATGATGATTACCCTTGTGACGATTGCATCGGTAAAAATTGTCGGTGCGGTTTTAGTTGGTGCACTATTACTCATACCTGGTGCGACGGCTCGATTGTTAACTAAGAACATGGGCAGTTTTGTCTTGATGTCTGCGCTATTAGCGACAATATCGTGCTTGATTGGCACCGTATTACCGATGGAATTAGAAATGCCAGTGCCTTCTGGGGCTGCGATTATTATTGTTTCAGCTTTCTTCTTTTTACTTGCGACCACCTACCGAATTATTCGTAAGAATTAACAGAGTAGACCTCAATAATAATCGAAGAATATGGGTATAGATAGGATAAGAAATGAAACAGAATTCAATGAAATGGATAGCGATTGCTAGTATATGTGTAGTATCACTATTTAGCATCAAAACAGTAATAGCGGCAGATGTATTAACGGCAACCCCTGTGACGTATATGCTATCAAGCGAGTTATTAAAAGAAACCTCATTAACGACAAAATATTTACCACCAAATCGTTATGGGATTGAGCGTTTACCCAATTGGTTTGCCAATAAAGGGGCTAAAACCGTTCAAGACTTGGCAAAAACAGCCCAAGTGGTTGTGACGATTGGGGCGGTATGGGCTGATGATCCTCTGTATGTGAACGCAAGATACAGCAATATTCAGATTATTGAGGTTGACGCCTCTCAAGCAATTACTCCTCGAGCACAAGGTGTGGCAGCATTACGTTTATCAGATGGAACGACCTCAAAATACGCATGGTTAAACCCAACAAACTTAATCAGAATGGTAGCGATTGTTAGTGATGATTTTCAACGTATTTGGCCTGATAAATCAGAGCAGATCCAAAAAAATCAAGAGCAGTTTATGTTGTCGGTACGTCAATTAATTAATCAACAACAAAAAGTGATTTTAGAGAATGATATCGACTCGGTTATTTTGTTGTCTGAGCAGTTAGAAGACTTTGCCTCAGGCAATCAATTGTTTGTGGTTGATCGTTTAACAAAACCAGCTCTTGAATGGACGGAAGATGATAAAGCACAGTTGAAAGACTTAATTGAAGAAGATGAGTCAGTTTGGATTATCACAACTCAAAAACCAAACAAGCAGATGCAAGCGTTGCTGCCAATGGAACGTGTATTAGTTGTTGATGCGGTTGATCGTTGGGGCAGAGCAGGAATAAACAGTAAAGCGCCATTACAGAGATGGCAATTAGCATTATAGCCTGATCTAAATTTGGCTAGTTTACTCTAAACAGAAAAGCAGTAGGGGCTTATTGTTACGATCTAGCACCTACTGCTTTTTTTATGGTTTTATTATGGTCATTTTATAAGGTAATACATTTAATGGGGGGACATTAAATTTGGAGTGTTACTGCTATTTAACGATTCATTCCAAGAAAGGCTTGCCATTAATTTAACGTGTATTTCAATGAGTGAATGGGCTTTTTTATTCCATGTGGATTGATCTTGTTGTTGATTACAAAACTCCAAACTGAGTACGGTCAGATGTTGTAATCGTTTTAAGCACCAATCTTTAATATCAATATCCGTTGCAGAGTTAAAGGCGGCCACTTCTAACTTTGCACTGGCGTATTGTAATGTTTGGTATGCTTTTTTCGTATTATGATACTTAGTGTGCTCAAACACTCTTAAACACCCATCTAACCAACAGGCTATTGCTTTACTTTGATCATCTGTCAATGTTGGTCCCCACACCGAATTAGGTGCAGAATATAAGAGTGTTTCAAGCGTTTCTATTTGGTCATATTGCTTTGCTTCATACCAATTAGAAATTGAAACTAACCAAGTATCTAATGTCATTATGCTGCCTCATCCCAATGTTTAACAAAATGGTTATCGCCGACCTGTTTACACCCTTCTATTACAATACTGCTGCGTTTTCTAATTTCATCAGCGTCTATAGAATAGTTTGGTTCACTTTCGATTAAATTGCCAAACGGTAAATCAGGATCAGGCACTGCTGAGATTAATAGCTTGGTGTAAGGGTGCTGAGGGTTACGTAAAATTGAGCGAGTGTCTCCCCATTCTACAATTTGGCCTTTGTACATCACGGCGGTTTCTTCGGCGATATAATGAGCAGTAGCGAGATCATGTGTGATATACAAAAAGCCAATGCCGAGTTCTTTTTTCATGTTCTGCATTAGGTTAAGAACGCCTAATCGAATCGATACATCAAGCATCGAGGTAGGCTCGTCAGCTAGAATGATCTTCGAACCAACCGCTAAAGCGCGGGCAAGATTGACTCTTTGACGCTGACCACCGCTGAGTTCATGAGGAAATTTCGCTAAAGTGTCGTGATCCAATTCAACCAAATCTAATAATTCAAGTAGGCGTGCAGGTATGTCTTTATCATTCGTTATTTGTTTATGAATTTTAAGTGGTCGAGTTAAATGATGTGCAATGGTATGCGTTGGGTTTAGTGAACCAAATGGGTCTTGAAATATCATTTGTACTTGGCTGCGATACTTCAAGATCTCTTTTGATGATGTTATCTCATTGATATTTTTTCCATCAAACAGAATTTCCCCGTTCGTCGCAGGGTAAACCTTAGTAATTAAGCGAGCACAGGTACTTTTGCCACAACCAGATTCTCCAACCAGGGCTAAGGTGCGACCTGCATAGAGATCAAAACTGATCCCTTGTAATGCTTTAAAGGTATCTTCCTTTGCGAAGCCGCCACCAACAGTAAATTCTTTAACGATGTTCTTAACTTGAATAAGAGGCTTATCCATTATAAAACGCCTTCTAATGTTGGGGATTGACGTCTTTCTTCATGAATATTTGGGAATGAAGCCCATAATTTCTGAGTGTAAGGGTGCTGTGGGTTATTTCTAATTTCTGATGATGTACCAACTTCAACAATTTCCCCGTATCGCATAATCGCAATACGATCACAAAGCTGACTCATTAGCGCCAAATCATGGGTAATAAATAAGACTGAGAAGCCAAATTCTTGCTTTAATTGATAGATTTGTTGCAAGATTTCTCGTTGGACAACCACATCGAGAGCGGTTGTTGGTTCGTCCATTATGATCAGTTTTGGGCTTAGAGAAAGTGCAATGGCAATGACTAGACGCTGCCTCATCCCTCCACTAAATTGGTGGGGATAATCGGCTAAGCGTTCACGAGGGATATTAACTAAATCCAATAGTTTCTCTGCTCTGTCTTTCGCTTGTTCGTTTGTCATGCCCTTGTGGTGGCGTAATACATCAGCAAATTGTTCCTGAATAGGAAGAACAGGATTCAGTGAGTTCATGGCACTTTGAAAAACCATTGCTATCTCACTCCATCGGATTGCATTTAATTGTCCATCAGATAATCGGAGTAAGTCTTTATCTTGAAATAAAATACTCCCTCCAGAAATAAATGCCGGTGGCTTATGAAGACGGTTAATAGCAAAGGCAATGGTACTTTTCCCACAACCAGATTCTCCCGCAAGACCAAATATTTCTCCTTTACCGACATCAAAGCTGACGGATTTCACGGCATTGAAATCACCATTATCAGTGATGTAATCAACACAGAGTTCTTTTATTTGAATTAACGGATCAGGGTGAGAGCCGTTAGTGATGTTTATATTACTCATGTAGTCACTCGTTAAAACCTAAAAGATAATAATTATCATTAGTATTAGCATGCGCTCTTTAGGTAAGAAAGGGGGCTAAGGTTAATTAGTGAAGTGACTCGAAGTATGAATGCAATTTGTTGCTTGTTACAATTGGAGTTGTCGATGGTGTTATGTATATGTAGGGGGAATAGGGTATTGGGTGTGGTGGCTTTATAGATATTAAATCGTCAAACCACCAAAGTAATTGTGTATTAGGGGCTTACGCCAGCCATCCCATTCAAAACAATGTTGTTATAACTGACCATTCCAACTATCTGACCATTTTTAATGACAGGTGCTCTGCTTATCCCAAAGCGTTCGAATAATCGCGCACAGTACTTTACGTTCATATCAGGAGAGACAGAAAGCGCAGGCTTTGTCATGATCTCATAAATATTCGTTCTCTCTGTTGGACGGTTTTGTGCGAGTACTTTTTTAGCAATATCATTCATTAGGACAATGCCGTATTCATCATCATCATGGCGTTTTTTTACAATCAGTGCTTTTACTTGTTTCTGCTTAGCTAATTGAATTCCTTCGGTTACCGTCATTAAGCCATCAACCATGACGTAGGTATTCGACATAACGTTTTCTACTTTAATCGTATTCATAGTTTTTCCTCTACGACCTTGGTTAATGTCTCAACTTGATGTGCCACTCCTACTGCATCTTCAATATCTATTTGAATGGCAATTCCTTGGCCTGATTCAGTATCAAATTCTCCTACCTCGTTAATTTTTTCTAAAATAGACCGAGCAAGGTGTTCTTCAACCACGAATAATAAAACATCTTTTTGAACCTCAAGAGTAAGCCCGAAAAAGGTTGTTTTCTTATTTAAGCCTTCACCGCGAGCATGATTAATCACGGTTGCTCCTGTTGCTCCTGCATTACGCGCAGCATCGAGAACCGCATCGGTTTTGGCTTCTTCTACAAAAGCGAGTAACAATTTAAAGCGCATCAGCTTTCTCCTAAATTAATCGATTAATTCGTATTTTCTTGAGATCTAGATTTTGTTTTGGCTCTATAAGCACTGATCTGAGCATAAGCCATAACAGAAATAATGGGGAATAAGCTGGCAAAGGCAATTAATCCAAAGCCATCAATCATTGGGTTTCGACCGGGAATAGTTGAAGCAAGCCCCAACCCTAGTGCGGTTACCAAAGGTACGGTGACCGTTGAGGTTGTTACACCACCAGAATCGTAAGCCAATGGAATGATCATTTTAGGGGCATAGAAGGTTTGAATAACCACAATGACATAGCCCACCATGATGTAATAATGAATGGGATCACCAACCACAATTCGATAACTTCCTAGCGAGATACCAAAGGCAACACCTAAAGCAACGGCTATTCGTAATCCATTAATACTGATACTGCCACCAGAAACCGCATTGGCTTTTATCGCCACAGCAATGAGTGATGGCTCAGCAATAGTGGTACTAAAACCAATCGTCGCCGCAAAAATATAGACCCAATAGTAGTCGACCCAATCAAAGGTTTGGATTAATAAGTCTTTTCCTTCATAGATAAAATCAGGCGCGGTTAATTGCGCAGCCATCGATTCACCGAGTGGAAACAACGCGAGTTCTAATCCCATTAAAAATAGGGACAATCCTAAAATTACGTAGAAAAACCCTAGAATGACTTTAGGTAAATTGGCTATTGGTTTTTTTAATACCGCAAATTGGAAACCAAAAATAATAACGACAATCGGTAATACATCACGAATGGTTGATAAGAAGGTTTCAAAAAATAGAGTTAGACTGTTCATGCTAATACCATCCCATAGAGCATGACAAAAATCATCGGAAGGAGGGAGGCGAAGGCGATTAAACCAAAACCATCAAGCATAGGATTTCGCCCTTTAATGGTAGAAGCAAGACCGACACCAAGAGCGGTAACTAAGGGAACGGTAATGGTAGATGTCGTCACGCCTCCAGAATCATAAGCAATACCAATAATGTTTTCGGGTGCGAACCATGTAAGAGCGACCACCGTAATATAACCACTGATGATCATGATATGGATTGGCCAACCTTTTAAAATACGTAACACCCCAATCACAATGGCAAAACCAACAGAGAGTGCGACGGTCAAACGTAGCCCGTTGGCATAATCATCCATATCGTTTTCTGTATGTGGGATCATTCCTCCTTCGGCGGCGACTTCAGCAGCTTCTGCCGCTACCGCTGTGAGTGCAGGCTCCGCAATAGTCGTTCCAAAACCCAAACAAAAAGAGAAAAGTAATAACCAAGCCACGCTACCTTTTCTGGCAAAGGCTTGTGCCATCGACTCGCCAATAGGGAATAACCCCATTTCTAAACCAAAGATAAAAAAGGTCAGACCCAATACCACAAGTAGCAAGCCAAAGAGAATAGAACCAAGGTTTGGAAGGGGCTCTTGTAGTACGACCAATTGAAAGAAAGCGATAACAAGAATAATAGGCAGGAGATCGCGAAAACTTCCAAGCATGGCGATTAACATGGCTTTAATAGCGTTCACTTACTCTCCTCTCCGATTTTACTGTACGTACATTATTTATACTGTACGAATGGATGTAAGAGTGTGAGCAAAGGTTAGTTTTGGTTTATTCTCAGAGATAATGTTTCAAAATGTTAACTAGATAGTAAATGGATTCTTTTGCTATGTGGGTCGAAGATTTTCCTTTGCGTATATCGTTTAGTTTAAATTGGCATGTTATTTAGTTTGATTGTATTTTGAGATTCTTTGATTGGTTTTCAAACGATATTTTCTACAATTATATTTATAATTCTATTAACTTGTTGATTTTACTTTAATTAAAAATTGGCACGCCTTTAGCTATAGGAAAGGTGAACATTTATTAATTTTATTTAAAAGGAAGATAGTATGCCAACCCCAGCTTATATGCGCATCGAAGGCGAAAAACAAGGACTGATCACTGCAGGTACATTTACTGAAGATTCAGTAGGTAACATTTACCAAGAAGGTCATGAAGATGAAGTGCTTGTTCAAGGTTTTGAGCACCAAGTTTTATTACCTCGTGACCCACAATCTGGCCAACCTACAGGTCAACGTGTGCATAAGCCAGTACGTATTACTAAGGTATTCGATAAAGCATCACCGCTAATGTATAACGCATTAACGTCTGGTGAAAAATTACCAAAAGTTGAAATCAAATGGTACCGTACTTCTGCAACAGGTACCCAAGAGCATTATTTTACGACGGTTCTGCATGATGCGATTATCGTTGATATCACGGCATCAATGCCAAACTGTCAAGATCCAGCATAAGCGCATTTTACTCACTTAGAAGACGTATTTATGACATACCGTGCAATTGATTGGACGCATGAAGTCGCAGGTACATCAGGTAATGATGACTGGCGTACAGCAATGAAAGCGTAACCACTCGCATTTTCGGGAGAGTCATTATCATAAACAACCCTAGCTGTTTATGATGGCTCTCCCTTTTTGCGTTTTAGTTGTACTGACTTCATATAATTTAGTGATAGTGCTGTTGGTATATGAGTTGAATATACATTTGTGTTTCAGGAAGGATCATTATGCAGGATGCAAACCAAGCTCAGTTTGAAATTAATGTCGCCACGATAGATATGCCTTTACAAGTCTATGCGTTTTCTGGACAGGAGACATTAGGTGATGACTATGAATTTGATGTTACCTTTATTTGTGACGATCCTGAATTAGCATTAGGCGAGTGGCTTCAGTTACCGGTTTGTTTGACGCTTCATCATAAAAATGACCCCCACTCAGTACCTCGATATATACATGGCATTATTGAGTCTATAGAACAATTAGGATCTTCATTTCGCTATAGTACTTATAAACTAAGTTTTGTTCCTATTTTTTCCCTTCTTAATTATCGAACGAATTTTCAGATATTTCAGAATAAAACAGTCCCAGATATAATTAGTGAGATTTATCAGCAAGCTGGAATTTTAACAAATCATTTTGAAATCGAATTATTTAAC
>NZ_MAJV01000070.1:0-518 GCF_001691065.1 Aliivibrio sp. 1S128
GTTATGCAGGCGTTATACGTTTTTGAGGTAATTAATAATATGGAATCTGTTATCAGTTTTTCCGAGAAAGTGAGGTTGGTCTTTGAGCAGAATAAGAAGGCTATCGATCTTCCTTTTTTTCATTCTTTCCCCCAAAATTCCTGCGAGAGTAGTGTGTGTTTTCATGCAATGTTAGTTCGTGAAAAATTTCCAAATATGCAATTAGAAGTCGTACTTGGAAGTAATCAAATGAATGATGAGCATCATTATTGGCTAGAAGTTGATGGTCTTGCCTTTGACCTTACATGTGATCAATTTGATGGAATTTATGAACCTATTTATGCTCAGTCAGAACATTTGATGGCGACATACTTTTCTCACACTAAACGTTTTCCTATTATGGATTTTGTGATTAATTATCTTGGAAATACAGTAGATGTTGAACTTTTCAGTAAAAATAAAAAGAAGATTCAAGATTGGTTGAAAGTAAACGTATAACAAATGCATCAACACGATTTACTACACTCGGCATCTCAGGT
>NZ_MAJV01000071.1:0-878 GCF_001691065.1 Aliivibrio sp. 1S128
GGTGTCGGTTGCCCTGATGGAGGCTGGCTAATTTGACGAATGATCATCACTTCTGCATTAATCTTTCGCTGCCACGCGGCAAAGTGTGCAGGATAATCTGGGTTATGTATCACTATTGCCTCGGGGTTAACCAACGCCTCTAATATGACCAACCTTAAATTACTGATCATATCTTGAGGCGTTGTTGCAGTGTTCATTTGATGTGGAAACAGTAAATTCGCTATCCCTCTCCAACTCTCTTTAGCTTGGCCTGTCACTGCATTTTGCAGAGCAATAAAACTTAACTGCACAGGCTCAGCTAATACTTTAAACCATTTATTATCTTGAATTCGAATATCATCAGTAAAGCCGCCCCAACTCGCTATCGCTCCCGATAATGCCCCCATATCACCTGAACTATTGGTTGAAATAAGGTGATTACTCAACTCTTCCACATGATCATTAAGTGCTTGTAAGTTGTCGTTTGAAAAACCCAATGACGCTAATGCAAACAGTGTTTTTGGCGAATCGAGGGAAAGTGCAATTTCTAGGGTTGCATACTCCTTCTCGGTATTCACCGCTTGTTTTATTACCTGTAAATATTGGCTGATTACACTTAATAAATAAGTGAGGTGGTCTTCATCTTGATTATCAATACCAATGACGAATGGATCCGTTCCAAGCTGCTCAAACGCCTCCATAAAATCTTGATAGAGCATGGCAATACGCTTATCTTGATCTTTAAGTTGGGTGTAGTGTTGAGTAAGAAATTCATCTAACTCATTCCAATTAACCTCATCACTGAAGAGAGTATTCTTTTCCCAAACGGTTTTCTGCTCATCACTGGGCGTAAAATGGTATTTTTCTTTTAGTTCAGAGTGTTTCTCTAACGCTTCTTC
>NZ_MAJV01000072.1:0-278 GCF_001691065.1 Aliivibrio sp. 1S128
TGTTATGCCAGCGTTATGTGTTCCCAAGGGGTAAGTATGGATATCCAGTTTAAAAGAGCTTCTGAGCTAAAATATGCTGAGTCACTAACTCAATCCAATATGGCTAGTTATTATTTAACTCGGAATATCGTTTGGGATAGCAATCTATTTATCAACAATTGGGCTCTCTTGGATAACTTTGAAATATTCGTGGATAATCATCGAGTTGGTATTGTCCGTTTTAGCTATAACGAATCAACCACTTTTCTGCGAGACTTACAGTTAAGCCCAGAATTTCA
>NZ_MAJV01000073.1:0-560 GCF_001691065.1 Aliivibrio sp. 1S128
TGTTATGCCAGCGTTATATTGCCGGCGAAAAGGAAAGGTATGAAGGGCAAAATTATAAAATGGGTTGATGACCGTGGTTTTGGATTTATTCAGAGTCATAATGCTGCTGGTGAGATTTTTGCTCATATATCTCAGTTTAAAAAAGGCTACCGTCGACCAAAAGTAGGCGATGAAGTTGAATTTCAACTTGAGTATAAAGATGATAAAACAAACGCTAAACTGATTTCTTTAGTTGGTGTTCAACCATCTAAATCAAGAAGCTCTTTCGTAACAAAAATTTTGGTGTTGGCTGTTATCACAATCGGCATACTTGGTTATCAATTTTTCTCAGAAAGTAACGTCTTTAAAAATGATTCAGCTCCTTTATTTGATACAACGCCAGCGTATGAAAATATGGGTTTTAGCTGTGATGGTAAAACTTATTGCAGTGAAATGAAGTCATGTGACGAAGCTAAGTTCTACATTGCTAACTGTCCAAATACAAAAATGGATGGTAATGGCGATGGTGTACCTTGTGAGAGTCAACACTGTAATTTTTAGTAGGCAATATAACAAATGCA
>NZ_MAJV01000074.1:0-303 GCF_001691065.1 Aliivibrio sp. 1S128
TGCCTTTTGGTTTTCGTATCATCAGGTTCGGCAAATTAGCCCTTATTTCCCTAAGTTCAGGCGTTTCAGAGGCTATTTTACGCTTCAATGGTTCTTTGGTTATGCCTCATTTTAGTCTGCATCAGTGTTTTGCTCGCAGCATTTTCAATCCCAATTGTGGCGAGTGTATTTAGTTTATCAGTTCCAAACTTGCTGAAACCAAGCCGTTCAAATGGTGTAAAAAATGTATCTGTTTTCCATTCACTTTATCTCGCAATTTAAGAACATTTTGTTCGCTTAATTACTATCGGTAAATTAGAATCA
>NZ_MAJV01000075.1:0-662 GCF_001691065.1 Aliivibrio sp. 1S128
TCGTGTTGATGCAATTGTTAGCTGCGCCTTTCCAGTTTGAATAACAAACTAGCTTTTACGGCTAACCACTCACTATTAATTACCGAAAATACAACGGTATCTCGATAGCTACCATCTGCCATTTGTTGATGATTTCTAATTACACCGTCTTGCTTTGCACCCAAACGAGCTATTGCATTACGTGAAGCATGATTATGCCAATGAGTTCCAAACTCAACTGCGATTGCTGAGAGGTTTTCAAATGCATGAGAAAGAAGAAGGAACTTACATTCGGTATTTACTGATGTTCTCTGATAGCTTTTCGCATACCACGTATAACCGATTTCTACCCGTTTATTCACACAATCAGCGTGGCATAAACGAGTTGTACCAATTATGGTTTGAGTTTCATTATCAATGACAGAAAAAGCCAAAGAACGCCCAGCGTCTTGTTCGCTTAAAGCCAATTCAATATAACCGTTTACAGTCTCTTTATTTGGTATTTTCGTATACCATAAGTCCCAAAGTTCACCATCAGAAGCCGCCTCAACAAGAGCTGACGCATGCTCTAGTTGTAGTGGGATCAATGTGACTATTTTTCCTTTAAGCTCCGTACCTGAGAGCCATTTCTCACCTTGCATACTAAATTCCTTCTTTGAAGCAGCTAACGCCTGCATAACACG
>NZ_MAJV01000076.1:0-626 GCF_001691065.1 Aliivibrio sp. 1S128
TTGATGCATTTGTTATAACGTGCATTAACAGCGTACTTCGAAATTAAATTTACATTATTCTGTTTTATTTACAGCTTTCATTGATTGATTTAAAAACATCTTAATCATTCGCTTACTGATAAAGTGAACACCTAGACTTATTAGGATTGCATCTACAATTACGGTGAATCCAAGAATGAAAAACAATTTGTTTAATTCCATTTGCCCTAATGATAAAACGACCAATGACTCACACAAACTTGCCCACAAAATAAAATAAGCGGTTAAACGTATTTTTTCATTTTTAGTAAATTGACGAGGATAGGATTTAGTAAAATGAAGACATATTAAAGTTATAGTCACATATAGAATAATCACTAATCCAGCGGCACCAAGTTGTACGCTTGGAAGAAATGTTGCTATTGTAAGACCAAATGCAATCCAGATAATTGGTAACAATATTGAGTAGAGGAAGATTTTAGGTGTTTTTACGCTATTCATAACAAGTCCTTTTAATTAGATTTGAACACTTATTGCTCAAAAAAGAAATTACTACAAAAAGAATAAAGCGATGCCTACTTCTAGATATTATTCGAGCGACTTCAAATTAGAATATAATCCCAAAAACGTTATAACGCCTGCATAAC
>NZ_MAJV01000077.1:0-812 GCF_001691065.1 Aliivibrio sp. 1S128
TGTAGCAAATCGTGTTGATGCGATTGTTAGCCGTTTTTATAAGCATTAACGATTTCTTTTGGGATCCTAGTATATTTAGTTAATTCGTCAATAATCTCCGGATAAAGAAATAGTGATGAATTTTCAGCCATAAGATTAGACTCCAACCATACAGTTTTTCGTTTAGAATTTGAGAAATACAAATTTTTCCAAACCAGTTCTTTTTTAGCTGGCGATTTAGGTTGTTTAAGTATTGCCTCTAAGCGTCCACCAGCTATATGTGTATTTTCAACAGTTACATTTTCAATATCTTGAAGCAATTCTTTAACATTATCTAATAACTTCACTTCCGGACTATTTTCATAACAATATAAACCTGAATTACAATATCTTCGCAATTCCCAGACAGCACGATCTAAAATAGTAAGTTCAGCTGACTCACTATGCCAAGATACCTCTAAATAACGAAATCTTGCTCCATTTTCTAGTCTCTTAAGAAAATCAACGGTCTGTTGCGATAACATAATGTCTAGCGAAGATTCGAGCATTTTTAGTGATTTAAGAACTTCATGCCCCACATCATCAAAATTATTTTTTTTAATTCTTACACGCTCTGTTCGTGTAAGAATTAAAATACATTTAGCATATTTTTCAAGTGCATGCAGTGAAGACCAAAAACATTGAGGATACAACTGAGCTCTATAAGCCATACGAGCATGAATATAATCTCGATCAGCATTATCTCGAAATGATCTTAATGCAAATGAATTAATTTTTTTCATTAAATCTGTACTTTCCAAATTGACCTCTTAACGGCTAACGCCTGCATAACA
>NZ_MAJV01000078.1:0-213 GCF_001691065.1 Aliivibrio sp. 1S128
TCTCCGTCCGCACCATATTTTTGATTGTTTTATTAAAATAATCATTGGCTACTTAGCTCAGCTGGTTAGAGCACATCACTCATAATGATGGGGTCACAGGTTCAAATCCCGTAGTAGCCACCATACAACTTTTAATTGGTTTACCATTCACCGATTAAAATACGAAATATCTATACTTTGTTTACACAAACTATAGAACGCGGACGTGGCGGA
>NZ_MAJV01000079.1:0-624 GCF_001691065.1 Aliivibrio sp. 1S128
TTGATGCATTTGTTATACGTCTATCCCAAAAATTCAGCTGGGGGTAAGTCTCCGGTAACTAGCTTAGGGAAAAAAGTGTATTCTTGTTTAAATCGCCTTTTTCCCATTAACTTTGGCCACCGAGATAAAATCCAATTAAGTTTCCCACTCCCTGCGTCATATTCCATTACAATAGTAAAAGAGGTCTCTTTTAGCTTTTTACCACCATCTATGCATTCAAATAAATCATCTTCTTTGAACTGAAATAAATGTTTAACTTGCCCTGGTGGCATCTGTGGAATAATTATATCAAATAAATCATCAAAATTTTCTCTCGGATGATTTCTACGAAGATCCCCTTTTAGAGTAAGTTTTATATTTTCAGCTCTAGAACCTCCAATATTTGCTAAATTAAACTCAATAAAAATATTCTGGTGCCTACACTTAGATTTTCTTTTATCTTTGCCAGACACTCCTATTGGCATATCATATTCAACTTCTGGCTTATATTGATTACGAAGTTGATGATAGATTTCTAATACAGGTTCTTTATGAGAGCTTATGACTTGAACGCCAAGTCTCATTGAACCTGTTATTGCTGAACTTGTAAGCTCCATATTCCTCCAAAACGTATAACGCCTGCAT
>NZ_MAJV01000079.1:669-1705 GCF_001691065.1 Aliivibrio sp. 1S128
TGTAGCAAATCGTGTTGATGCGATTGTTAGCCTGCGGGTTGCAAGGCACCATTTTTAAATATAAATTCACCTTCTTCGGACTCAAATGTGCCCCCACAACTAGAACATAGTTCATCAGATTTTAACCGACCTTTAATAACTGCATCCAAGGTTCCCATATTAGGAATAAATTCGCCATTAAGCTCACAACCCTCACCATTACATTTAACATGTACAGACTCAACATCTCGAGATTTGGTGGATGTGAAGAATTTTGCAGGAGGTACTATATAATTCCCAAGTTTTGGTTGACCGCGACTATCAGCAACACTTCTGTAAGTGTTCGATATGCCGCCTATAAATGCTAATGTCTCATCGTATAAGTTTTCTGTTTTAAAGCCCCGCCAAAAATTACTGTCATCAAACCAGTATTCTCGCCCTACAATACATATAGCTCTTAGATGAGCGATATCATCTTTATAGATGTTTCGATAACGTTCAGCTTCAGTTAATCCGGTACCAGTAAGGTCGCTATTCAATGCAAAAATAACAGAGCGTATCTTTTCTATTGTGTGATGTTTTTCTTTACCACTTTCATCGACCAGCCCTGGTAAATAACCAAAATCTTTCGCTAATTTCCCGGCGCTGTCATGTGCAACTTTCAGTTCAGTAGCATTAAGAGTTGTTTTCACTTCAATTGTATAAAGCACCGACTCAATTGGGAAAATCCCTAATCTCTGATCTATTAATATTGGTGGTAATATGGATTTATCATATAAAATAATATCTATTTGTGTGGATTGTATTCCAGAATAACTATCTATAATTTGTCCTGTTCCAACACCAATATCAGCAGGTAATAGCGGTTCAAATAATTGTGTTATCAATGCTTCTAGTACACTACCTTTGACACCTTGATGTTCAAAACCAGCCGCCGCCTTAGCTTGTTCAATAGCGGACGCAACTTTAGAACGAAATAATTTTTGATATTGGTTTTCTTTTGCCATACATAAAATCCTAATTTTGTACATTTAGTGGGCTAACGCCTGCATAACAC
>NZ_MAJV01000080.1:0-17176 GCF_001691065.1 Aliivibrio sp. 1S128
GCTCTTTCGTATAATGTGGTGCCCGCTACTGGACTCGAACCAGTGACACCTTGCATGTCATGCAAGTACTCTAACCAACTGAGCTAAGCGGGCAAATCGTTAACCGGGAAGTAATTGACTTCTCCTTGAGAACGAGATGGATAATATCGAGTTCCTTTTTACTCTGCAAGTCTTTTTTTATTATTATCAACCGTTTGTCTATTTAATATTCAAAATGAGCAAAATCAGAACAACTTGCTTGAACGCTCCTTTTAAAATAGAATCGCACATACCGTTAAAAGGATTTATCTCATGCCACAATCTCGTTTTCACCATTGTAAATTATTACAGCCTATTTTAATTTTGTTACTTGTTGGCATCGCGATTACTTCATTAACATTCAGTATTCAAAGTTTTCAATCTGTCGAAAAAACGATACGTTCGTCTTCATTTCAAGCGTTCAATAACTCCATTGAAGCCAGCTATGACATTGTTGATACTGCCTTAAATGAATCAATAAAACGATACTTAAGGGGGATAGTAACAACGTCGGCTAAGTTCATTACTCAAATCCAAGAGTCTCCTTCGTTCACAGAAGAACAAAAAGAATCATTTATTCAAGAGTATATTAACTCTAATAGAATTGGAGATACTGGCTATTCTTATATATTAAACTCTAAAGGAAAATTAGTTTATCACCCTATTTTCCAAGGACGAAATGTCAGTGAATACCGTCATATTCAAGAACAAATTGATAATAATGACCATTTTGTTGAATATTTATGGATAAACCCTGGCGAAAAGAAGCCACGTAAAAAACTTGCCTACTCTATTTATATAGAGGAGCTCGATTTTATTATCTCTGCCAGTGCTTATAAAGATGAGTTATTGCACTTCATAGACAAAACTATTCTTAAAGACAAGCTAAACAAATACCAATACGGTGATACTGGCTATGTGTATGTTATCAACCTAACTGGAGAGTTAATTCTTCACCCAAGCTATGAAGGCCAAAACATACGAAGCCTAATTGGTGAGCGTGCTGATGGTTTACTTAAAAAAATCCAACAATCAGCCACTCGTTATAGCTTACAAATGAATTTAGTTAATGGCATGTCAGAGACAACCTCACACGCTGCTAATGTCGAGGACTATAGCTACCAAATAACGTTGAATGACAGCACTTATCAAAAAGACGTACTTTATATCTATTACCCTTATTTAGATTGGGCAATTGTCTCTGGCATATCTCGAGATGAATTAAATCGTCCAACAAACACCCTATTATACAGCTTATCCGGGCTTCTCTTTAGCTTGATGGCTATCATTCTCATTTTATTAAGATTGCTTAACCGTCGACACAAAAAGTTGGCTCATATTCTTAATCGTGATTACTTAACTGGATTATTTAACCGCCGTACTTTCCACAACATGGTTTCTCCTCTTATTCGTAATCAAAATCAATCTTCTACTTTCTCCCCCTATTCTATTATCTTGCTGGATATCGATTTATTTAAACGAATTAATGATTCTTATGGGCATATCGTTGGAGATAAAATCATTACTATTGTAGGTAAAGCTATCTCACAATATCCCAACATATTAGCGGCAAGGTATGATGGCGAAGAGTTTATTATCTTTATCAATGAGAGTAATCCTAAACGTGTCATTCAGTTTACTGAAAAAGTACGTCAACAGATCGATAAATATAATACGTTGAATGAGAAAATAACACTGAGTGCCGGAATTACGACTATAAATAAGCCGAATGTATTATTAGATGATGTGATTGAACAAGCTGATAAAGCTTTATTCCACTCAAAAAATACAGGTCGAAATAAAATCACTCACTATAGAGAATTATAGAGAGAAAAATATAAGGTTCAGAAAGGGAAAACTGGACAAGTTATGACAGTGTACTACGCTCAATAAAGTAATGTTCTCCATTTTATTAGCGCAAGGCTCTCGAGCCATTTCCCTAAGCCCGTAACCAGGAATCGTTACGGGCTATTTTTTTAGGGAAATTATCTGTTTTATTCAGATTTAGCTGTTACTAGGTAGATTCCATCTTTTTCAATAGTAATTTTACCCGCTTTATATAAACCACCAATTGTCTTTTTAAACGTGCCTTTACTTGTTCTAAATTCAGTAAAGATCGCATCTGGAGATGATTTATCAGTTAGAGGTAAGAAGCCTTCTTTTTTCTCTAAGGTTGCGATAACTTTTTCACTTAAATCATCCATACGAGCTACGCCTGGGCGTTGTAGAGAAAGTGAGATTTTACCGTCTTCACGCATTTCTGCGATGAACGCTTTAAGTTGCTTACCAATGAAAAGCTTACCAAATACATCAGAATGGAAAATCAGACCCCAATGCTCGCCATTGATAACGGCTTTGTAGCCAAGATCTGTGCGTTCAGCAATTAAGATGTCAACTTGTTGGCCTCTCTCATAATTAGCAGGCGTGTTATCTAACCATTTGTTAAAACGAGTAGTACCGACAATACGGCTAGATGCTTTATCAATGTATACATAAACAAGGATATTTTGACCTTCATCTAAGCGGCCACGTTGCTCACTAAATGGAACTAATAAGTCTTTTTTAGCAATACCCCAATCAACGAATGCACCAATGCTGTTTGTGCCAATCACGTTCATTAAGCCGAACTGACCAACTTGTGCTTTTGGTGTTTCTGTTGAAGCTACCACTTCATTTTCTGAATCAAGATAAATAAACACATCAAGCGCTTCACCGACTGCTGTGCCTTCTGGAACAAAACGACTTGGAAGAAGAATAGAACCATAATCTCCGCCATCTAAAAAGACACCAAAATCTACAGTTTTTGTTACTTCTAATTTGTTGATTTGACCAATTTTAATCATTACTTCAATTCCTAAATAAAATACTCGGCGATTATACCTTAACTCTGATATGCTTGCTGTATGAATTACCATTTTTATAGGAATTTCCTGTGATTACAGTTGGTAAGAAAGATGGCTTATCACTAAAAATCTCACATATTGTTGAAGAATCTAAGCAGCATGAACTAGAGATGTATCTTTTTGTTCCGGGCGAGCTCGGCTTAAACAAAGAGATGGTTTCTGAATCTGAATTTTATTACAATTCGATTCAAAGCCAACGTACGTATTTCAGTGATAAAAACCACCTTCCTCTTGTACACTCTCGTCTTGCTCAACGTGGCCGTTTGTCTACCGAACAATATCGTTTAAGTTTGAGTCTATACGCTTATCAATATGCCCTTGCATTAGAAAAAGCAGTGCAGCAACTTAATGATACCTCTCGTAAAGAAATTACTCATCAAGAAGTTGATGATGCGATAGATCTTGCTGTCGACATTCTTAGAAAGTTACGACGTAACGTACCTTATGATGATACGTTAAAACGTTATTATGCCAACATAGACAACTATTTATCTTGGTATACAGAGCAACGCTTCCTATCGTTACTTGCTCATATGCCAAGAAACGAAGAATACAAGTTGGTTAAAGAACGCCTTGTTGATATTTGCGAACAAGAAGCACTCCATCGCCTTGATAAAAGCTATAACTCTGGTAAAGCTCGCGACGACATGACTCGAATGTCGAATAAAATGCGCCTATTACGTCGTTTGATCGAATTCCCTATCGTACTTAAAGAGAAAAACTTAGCTCTAGGTAAACACATTAAACGAGTGGTTAAAGGTGGTGCAACTGCGGTTGTTATGATTTTTGTTTCTTTAATGGTTATTCAAGCTCGCGGATTTTTGGGTGAGATCACCGCTTCGTTTATTTTTGCTGTTTCGTTTATTTATGCCATGCGTGAAGTGTTTAAGGATGATTTACGTGATGTTATGTGGCGTTGGATACGTAAAGGTCAACCAAAATGGCGTAAACGCTATCTTGACCCTACCACAAATACCTATGTTGGAAGAAAGTTAGAATGGCTTGATTACATGACGTTTTCAGAGTTGGATTCTGATATTCAGAAACTTCGCAAGCATCGCGTAGTGCAACGAGAAGAGGTTATTCTGTCATACAAGAGCCAAACAAAGATGGCAATCACGAAGTTTATGAGTGGTTATGAGCAAACCCGTGAAACCATGCTGATTGACTTACGCCCTATTGCTCGTTTAATGGAGAAAGGATCTCAAAAGATTTATCAATTAAACGATGGACAAGTGACAAAAGAATCCGTTGAAAAGCGTCACTTAATAAACTTAATTGTGCGTGAAACTATGGATGATTACAGTACACAGCTACATCGTTGGAAAATCATTGTTAACCGTTCAAAAATTATAGATATCGAAAAAATAGCAATCGATAAATAACCAACATTTACTTACTGATGATATACAACAACGCCTTTAGGTTTTTCATAACCTAAAGGCGTTTTTATTATCTCATGTTTATTAAACTTTAGATGTTATGCAGTAACAACAACCTCTGTTGCACTTAACTGGTCTAATAACTCTTGAACTTTAGGATTTTGAGCTAATTCGTCAATGGTTGTTACTACGGGTTTATTTGCTTTTTTCGCCGCTTGAATAGCTTGACCAACAAGGTGAAGTACCGCTTCGTTTTGTGGATCAAAATGATGTTCTAATGCTTCGTTTTGCTTATCCACACCTAATGTAAACTGCGTTAATGTATCTACATTTACAACCATACCATCAAAATATTGAAGCAGTTTATCAGCCATTAATGCTGCAGCTGGTACGTCACATACGAAATGTACTTTTAAACCATTTAAGCCACGTGGAAGACCATAAATTGCTAAGCGATCAATAATCGTCGCCGCATCACTTAGGTTTCGAACAAAAGGAACAACGATTTGAACGCTTGCGGATGTCCCTTCCATGACTTTTTTAATTACGGCACACTCTAAAGCAAACTGCTCTGCACTCTCATCAGATGCAAAACGAGTAACTCCACGAACGCCCATCATCGGGTTAACTTCTTTTGCTTCTAATTGGCCTATCAGTAAGCTTCCAAATGCGGCGCTGTCTGCATCTGAAAATGAAATTTTCACTTCTTTGGTTTCTTCAGTGATACTCGCTAAAATAACCTCAGTCAACGTATCGATAAAGTGTGTTTTACCATCTGAAGCGCTTTCTATAATAAGAGCAAGGCTTTGAGCATCAATATCACTCATTTTAGGCGCTTCGATCACGGCTTTTGGATGATAAAATAAATGCTCTTGAATTAACCCTGCAATAGATACATAAAGAGAGTCTGTTGAATCTGTTTTAGATTGGTAAGAAGGTAAACTCGCCATACGTGTTAGCGTTGATAAAATTGTGTCAGTCATGCTCGCTCCAATGAACCCATTGATTTGGTTTTATTATTAAATGTTATTTATGTTGAACATACCTATACATGAGCAACAACTCAAGCCTAAACGATACAATAATGCTACTTTTACGCCCACTTCTTTATCTGTATTAAGTTTTGGGTTTCATCCATTCTAATTTTCCGTTATCTTACTCTGGTGTATTAAAGAATTAACAGGCGAAACTATGCCATTTCAAACAGATGAACTTCGTACTCAGCCTTTAGGCCCTATGCCAACACCTGCTGAGCTAACGACTGCTCACCCTATTACCGATGATGTTGCTGAACATGTTGAGCAATCTCGCGCGCAGGTTGAAGCTATTTTAACTGGCAAAGATAAACGTCTTTTAGTCGTTGTTGGTCCATGCTCTGTACATGATACAGCAGCAGCACTGGATTACGCACAACGCTTAGCCAATATTCAAGACAAATATAAAGATGAACTTTTCATCGTTATGCGTACTTACTTTGAAAAACCACGCACTATTGTAGGTTGGAAAGGATTAATTACTGATCCTAACTTAGATGGTAGCTACGCACTGGAAGCCGGTTTACATAAAGCTCGTAAGCTTCTGCTTGATATCAACAAACTAGGTTTAGCTACCGCGACTGAGTTTTTAGATATGATCACTGGTCAATATATTTCAGATTTAATTACGTGGGGCGCTATTGGTGCTCGTACAACAGAATCTCAAATTCATCGTGAAATGGCGTCAGCTCTTTCTTGTCCTGTTGGCTTTAAAAACGGGACAAATGGCAACACTCAAATTGCGATGGACGCGATTCGTGCAGCTAAAGCGTCTCATTTCTTCTACTCGCCAGATAAACAAGGTCGCATGACGGTATATCGCACTGCGGGTAATCCATTTGGTCATGTCATCCTTCGTGGTGGTAATGATAAGCCAAATTTTGATATTGATTCAGTGACTGATGCTTGTCAGCGTTTAGAGGATGTTGGCTTACCACCTCACCTAATCGTCGATTTTAGCCATGCAAACTGTGAAAAACAGCATCGTCGCCAACTTGATGTAGCCAAAGATATTTGTGCTCAAATCGAATCTGGTAGCAATAAAGTCGTTGGTATTATGGCTGAAAGCTTCATTGTAGAAGGCAATCAACCAATGACGGATTTAACCAACTTAACTTACGGTAAATCAATTACTGATCCATGCCTAAGTTGGGAAGATACCGTGACTATGTTAGACATGTTATCAAATACAATTAAAACATCTCGTTAATTTAAGGATTTAAACTATGCCTGCTTTTGATATCGTTTCTGAAGTTGATAATGTTGAACTAAAAAATGCGGTCGATAACGCGACTCGTGAATTAGCTACTCGTTTCGATTTTCGTGGCGTTGATGCTAGCTTTGAATTAAAGGGCGAAAACATCAAGATTAAAGCGGAAGATGACTTCCAACTGTCTCAGTTAGTTGATATTTTACGTGGTAACCTTGCAAAGCGCGGTGTTGATGCTCGTTCTATGGATGTCAAAGATACCGTTCATTCTGGTAAGAACTTTTACCAAGATATCGACTTTAAACAAGGTGTTGACGCGCTTATCGCTAAGAAATTAGTAAAAGAAATCAAAGCATCAAAAATTAAAGTTCAAGCTGCAATTCAAGGTGAACAACTTCGTATTACAGGTAAAAACCGTGATGATCTTCAAGCGGCAATGGCGCTTGTACGTGAAGGTGACTTTGGTCAACCTTTCCAATTCACGAACTTCCGTGACTAATCAGTAATTATCTAAAAAACACTGCTGTTTGATAGATATAAAAAAAGCGCCTCTACTGTTTATCAGTAAGGCGCTTTTTTATTATCTGTTATTAATATCAATTCGATTAATTATCTGATCATTATTACTAGTTAAATCACTCATTAGTTACATTGGTATAAGTTTAGAAACTAGCCTATCAATCGCTCAAACTCATCAATTTGTTGGCTTACTCTGTCTAAGCTCTGTTGCCAAAACGTTTCTTTGGTTAAATCCATCTGCAAATGTTTTTCAACCACTTCTTCTGCTCGCATAGAGCCAGTATCACGCAGTAAACTCACATAATCACGATAGAAATGTTGACCTTTCGCTTCTCGTTGTGCATATACGCCAATACTAAATAAATAACCAAACAAATATGGGTAGTTATAAAAACTCACTTCCGGAATACTAAAGTGCAATTTACTTGCCCAGAATAGTGAGTCCGGCTCTGACATTGAATCCCCATACCATTCAGTCCAAGTCTTACTCATTAGATCAGACAGTTGTTCTGGCCCTAGTTCTTTATTTGATCGTTGCTCATAAAAGGCTTTTTCAAACTCATAGCGAACAGGAATATTAATGGTTAGTGCTAGTGCAGAAGATAACTCTTCCCATAGCATTTCAATTTTGTCTTCTTTGGTTTTAGCTTTAGCAAGCAGCGCATCACGTACGACATTTTCAGCAAAGATCGACGCGGTTTCTGCCAATGTCATTGGGTATTTAGTTTTACACAATGGCATGCCTCGCATCACCCAATTATGGAAGGCGTGACCTAGTTCATGCGCGAGCGTTAATACATCGGACATGCTATTGCCCCATGTCATAAAGACCAATGGCGTTCGAGAATCTGCAAATTTTGTACAGTAAGCACCAAGACGTTTTGTTTCTTGTGGCGCGGCATCGATCCAACCATTTTTTACCATCAAATCAACAAAATCGGCCATTTCTTGCGAAACACCTGCAAATGCGTCCTTAATGATATCAATCGCTTCACCAAAGCTATACTGAGAGGCTTCGCCAATAAGCGGAGGCATAGAAGCAAGTTGGTCCCAAGGGGTTAACTGCTCAGTCCCAAACATCTTAGCCATTAAGCGCCCTGCTTTTTGGCCTACTGCCCGATTCTTCTTCGCTACCGACATCATGCTATCTAGTGTGGCTTGCTCAATACGGCTGCCGTGTAAGCTAGGCTCAAGAAAATGAAGATCATTCACTGAACTGCGTTTTTGATATTCAGTTAATCTCCAGCCTGCTAATGCATTTAGGATCGCCGAAAAACTTTCTTGATTTTGCTTCATAGCGAATTGAATCGCACGCCAGGCAGACTCTCTACGAAGCGTATCACTGCCATAAAGTATACTTGCCGCTTGTGATAAACCTATAGTCTCCTTTGTGCCATCTGGAAGTTGCAGGGTCACTTTCATAGAGCCTGTTATGTTATCGTATAAACGACCCCACGCATTTTTACCATCGACACTCATAGCGGACAGTAATTGCTCTTCTTTTACACTTAACCGTGTTGCTACTAACTTTCTCTCTTCTTCTAATAAGAAGCGTTGTGCTTCAAGATCATCACTCAACGACAATACTGATTCAAACAACTCCGTTGGTGCATTCACAATCGCATCTAAATACGGGCTGAAGGCTTGTGAAAGATCCGAAGATAACTTAGTCATTTGGTTCACTAAGGCTTTGGCTTGTGCGTTTGAAGCGTCAACCGAAGCAATGCAATTTCCATAGCTCGCTACGGTTGCTAGCTGAACTGAAATTGATTCTTTCTCGATAATCGCTTGCTGTAAATTCGCAGCCTCAAGATTGACGTCAAAAAATGAGAATTCAGAAATACGAAGTTCAATATGAGCAAT
The DNA here is from genome assembly GCF_001691065.1 of Aliivibrio sp. 1S128. Classification (NCBI taxonomy): domain Bacteria; kingdom Pseudomonadati; phylum Pseudomonadota; class Gammaproteobacteria; order Vibrionales; family Vibrionaceae; genus Aliivibrio; species Aliivibrio sp. 1S128. Next base: position 8,930 of record NZ_MAJV01000080.1, read on the forward strand.
AGTGTCGATTAGCTTTGGATCATCAAGTGATAGAAAGGCAATAGAGAGATCCCAACTTGGTGCTGTCATGATTTTATGTCCTTTTATTTTGTTTCTATCATCATAACAAGTGAATCTATTTGGTAAAGCGAACAATTACTTAAGTTCATTTTTAAATCAATCTGTCTTTATTTTCTGAACCAATAGACACGCTCTATGCCCATTTTCTACGTTGGCATTAGGGAAGACAACGCTCTCACCACTAGCTTGAGCGGTATATTGCACATCACCATCGGTAGCGAGTACGTCGTTTTCAGTAAATGACGTGAAGTTAGCGAGATCACTAGGGAAATGAAACGTAAATTGGCTGCTTTGTTTCATAATGCTTCGCGTGACTTGGTATTCTATTAATGTCGAATCAAACGAATCTTGCTCAAAATAATCAGCGTGACTGATCATATTTCTTAATGCTTCATTAAATTCACAAAGCAGCGTTAAATCGTTCTCTCCCATTCTTGATACCTTTCCTAATTCAACCGTTGCCGCATGTGCACCATAATATTCGGCACTGTACCAACTAAACGTGGATGCAGGAGTTTCAGAAAATAAACACGCTTCTATTTTACTGCGTGATAGGAAATCTAATAATGGCTCTGAGCGCTTATAATGTTGATTATATGGGTGTATTGCAAAGGTATAGTGCTGAGATGAACGAATAGCGCAATGTAGATCTAAATGCCATTTTTCTTTTGCATTATGCTTGGTAAAAAAGCTATCTACGCTTCGCATTAAACGATTGGCTAAGTCGATTTCAACAATGTCTTTATTTTCATCTTGGTGGTGGCTAAAAAGTCGATTTAGGTTGGTATCAATAAAACGAGTGTGTTGATGAGTTGCCGCGGGATGGCCATAGATAAATAAACAAGGCTGAGAAAGTGATAACCTCCCACTTTGTATGTCTTCAATAATCTGATCAAGCAACTCTATTGGTGAGGTTTCGTTACCATGAATACCGGATGAAAGCACAATGGCTCGATGAGGTTCAAAATCCAATTCAGGAACAAACTCCACTACGCCACGACTGTGTAAAATGACTTGAGTTCCGTTAGCAAGTTGCCAAGTCACTTCTTTCACTGAGGTAGATAAATCTAATGTATTTTGAATAAATGAAATATGATCCATTGGTACTTCTCTTCCTTGGTAATATATTCAACCAAAAAACTGTACCACTAGTAATACAATAAAATAACAAGATAACAACATTTGTGTGAGTTGAGCCATACTCTCTTATATTGATAAATACAAAAAAGCTGCATAACAAATAAATGTTATACAGCTTTCATTTTTCTTAGCTCAAGATGGCAAGATTATTTTTCTACCGGTAGACTCTCAACACGAGCTTTCAGTTTCTGACCCGGTTTAAATGTAACAACTCGGCGTGCAGAAATTGGAATATCTTCCCCAGTTTTTGGGTTACGTCCAGGTCGCTCACTCTTTTCGCGTAAGTCAAAATTACCAAAACCAGATAACTTTACTTGCTCGCCACTCTCTAGAGCTTGCTTAATCTCTTCGAAAAATACTTCTACCGTTTCCTTGGCGTCGCGTTTACTTAATCCAACTTTTTCAAATAAGGTCTCAGCCAAATCAGCTTTAGTGAGTGCCATAAAAACTACCCTCAGGTTACGTTAGAGATAGTTACAGTATTTACTGTAACCGGAAACTGAATTGTTAGAACAACGACTTAACATTGCATCAACTAAGGACAGTGTATGCCAACCATCTGATTTTCGCCAACTTTTTTCTTAAAAATCATGCACTATTTATGAGATGGCGATCAAATTTATAAGCTATTTACACTAAGATATCTCATATCTACCTAAGCTAAGTTGTTGATTTGGTATTTAACACTAGTTATTCCGACTTTATTAGTTTATTTGTCTGTATGTAATATTGTGATGCAACGCAGATATTTATTAATAGAATTAAAAATAAGGCATCTATTTGATTGTGAACAAGTTAGTTTTAAGCAAATTTTAGAGCGACAAAAACCAAACACAAAAACTTCTTTCCGTTTCAGAATTATATACTGAGATTAGATTATGAGCGTCAATTGTTACGAATAATAAAAAAACCCAGCATTGATCACTCAATGCTGGGTTTACTTTATTTATGCAGTGTTAGCTGCTAATTAGTCGCGCAATGTCGCTGAGAATTTCTCACCAATTGCGGCAACGATAGCGTCAACAGCTGAAGTGATATCAGCCTCTTCTAACGTACGCTCAACAGATTGAAGTGTCAGTGCGATTGCAAGACTCTTCTTACCGTCTTCAACACCTTGACCGCGGTACACATCGAACAGTTTCGCGCTAGTTAATAGCTCGCCACCTGATGCTAAACATTCAGCAACGATGTCACCAGAAGCAATTGCTTCATCTGCAACGATTGCGATATCACGACGGTTTGCAGGGAACTTAGATACTGCTGCCGCTTCAGGGATAATGCGAGTGTTGATTGCATCCCACTCGATTTCAAACATGATTGTACGACCGTTCAAGCCAAACTTGCGCTCTAGCTCTGGGTGTACTGTACCGATGAAACCCACTTCTTTTCCGCCAACAACGATAGCTGCTGTTTGGCCCGGGTGAAGTGCTGGGTGTTGTGCTGCTTTAAACTCGTACGCTAATTCGTTAGCAGTTAGTTCAAGTACCGCTTCTAAATCGCCTTTAAGGTCGAAAAAGTCAACGGTGTTTGTTGCGATATCCCAGTGCTCTTCACCACGAGTACCAGCGATGATACCAGCAAGCATCATTTCTTGACGCATGCCGTTTTCTGCTGATTCTTCAGGAATAAAACGCAGACCAGATTCGAATAAACGAACGCGTGGTTGCTGACGTTTTTGGTTATGAACAACAGTGTTGATCAAACCAGTCCATAGGCTTAGGCGCATTGCTGACATGTCAGCTGAAATTGGGAATGGCAGAATTAACGGCTCAATCTCAGGCACGATCAGTTTTTGTTGCTCAGGCTCTACGAAGCTGTAAGTAATTGCTTCGTGGTAACCGCGGTCAACAAGAAGATCACGAACACGCTTAAGCGGTTGGTTTGCTTCTTTGTGATCGTTCATGTTTAGTGCAGCAACAGGTGCTTGGTTTGGAATGTTATTGTAACCGTAGATACGACCTACTTCTTCAATTAGGTCTTGCTCGATTGCAATATCAAAACGCCATGATGGAGATGTTGCTGTCCAACCTGTGTCCGTTGTCTCAACAACACAACCTAAACGCGTTAAGATCTCAACCACATCTGTTGATGGGATATGATGACCTAATAGGCCGTCTAGTTTGCTGCGACGTAGCGCAACTGTGCTTTCTTTTGGAAGATCTGCTTTAGATTCAGCCGCAGAAATAGGCGCAACTTCACCACCACAAAGTTCAACAAGAAGCTGTGTTGCACGCTCCATCGCTGTTGCTTGTAGTGTAGAGTCAACACCACGTTCAAAACGTAGAGATGAATCAGTGTGTAGACCGTATGCACGAGCACGACCACGGATGTGATCTGGTGCGAAGAACGCACACTCAAGCATGATGTCAGTTGTTTCAGACGTAACGCCTGATTCTTTACCACCAAAGATACCAGCAATTGCTAGTGCTTTGTTTTGGTCAGCAATAACAAGTGTATTGCTGTTTAGTTTCGCTTCGTTGCCATCAAGAAGAGTTAATTTCTCATCTTTTTCAGCCATACGAACCACAATGCCGCCGTCGATCTTAGACAGATCAAACGCGTGCATTGGTTGGCCTTGCTCAAGCATTACGTAGTTTGTAATATCAACAATCGCATCGATTGAACGAATACCACAACGACGCAGTTTCTCTTGCATCCAAATTGGCGTTTCCGCTTTTGCGTTTACGTTCTTGATAACACGACCAAGGTAACGTGGACACGCTTCAGTTGCTTTAACGTCAATAGAAACGGTATCTTCGATGCTTGTTGTTACTGCTTCAATAGTTGGTTCTGTTACGTCTGCACGGTTAAGAACACCCACTTCACGGGCTAAACCACGAATGCTGAAACAGTCAGCACGGTTTGCTGTTAGGTCAACATCGATAGCAACATCGTTAAGCTCAAGAAGCTCACGCACGTCCATACCTAATGTAGAGCCTTCTGGTAATTCTAAAATACCGTCAGATTCAACATCAATACCTAGCTCAGAGAAAGAACAAAGCATACCGTGTGATGGAACACCACGTAGTTTTGCTTTCTTAATTTTAAAGTCACCAGGAAGTACAGCACCAACCGTTGCAACTGCAACCGTTAGACCAAGACGACAGTTAGATGCACCACAAACGATGTCTAAAAGCTCTTCTTCGCCGATATCAATTTTAGTTACACGAAGTTTGTCTGCGTCTGGGTGTTGACCACACTCAACCACTTTACCTACTTTAACGCCGGTGAACTCACCAGCAACAGGTGCAACTTCATCAACTTCCAAACCAGCCATTGTGATTTGGTGAGCTAGCTCTTCGCTGTTAATAGCAGGTTTAACCCACTCGCGTAGCCAAGATTCACTGAATTTCATAAATTTCTAGCCCCGAATTACTTGAATTGTTTAAGGAAACGAAGGTCGTTCTCGAAGAACGCACGAAGGTCATTTACGCCGTAACGAAGCATAGTTAGACGCTCAACACCCATACCAAACGCAAAGCCTGAGTATTTTTCAGGGTCGATGCCAACAGAGCGAAGTACGTTAGGGTGAACCATGCCACAACCTAATACTTCTAACCATTTGCCATCTTTACGCTTCACATCAACTTCAGCAGAAGGTTCTGTGAATGGGAAGAATGAAGGACGGAAACGCACTTCAACTTCTTCTTCAAAGAAATTACAAAGGAAATCGTGAAGAATACCTTTAAGTTGTGCAAAGTTAACGTTCTCATCAACTAACATACCTTCCACTTGATGGAACATTGGTGTGTGAGTTTGATCGTAATCGTTACGGTAAACACGACCAGGAGCAATGAAACGGAATGGTGGTTTGCCATTTTCCATTGTACGGATCTGAACACCTGATGTATGCGTACGTAGCATTAGATCAGGGTTAAAGAAGAACGTATCGTGGTCAGTACGTGCTGGGTGATCGTCTGCAATATTTAGCGCATCGAAGTTATGGAATGCATCTTCAATTTCAGGGCCAGATTCAGTGCTGAAACCTAATTCACCAAAGAATTGCTCAATACGCTCAACGGTACGAGTAACTGGGTGTAAACCACCATTCTCTATACGACGGCCAGGAAGGCTTACATCGATAGTTTCAGCAGCAAGTTTCGCTTCAAGCTCTGCAGTTTGAAGAGAGTCTTTACGTTCAACTAATAACGTTTGAACCGCTTGCTTTGCTTTATTGATCAGTTGACCTGCTTCACGACGCTCTGAAGGGTCTAGTTTACCTAGTCCTTGAAGCTGAAGTGTCAAATGCCCTTTTTTACCTAAATATTGAACACGGACTTCGTCCAGAGCGACTAAAGAGCCTGCTTGTTCAATTTCTGCCGTTGCATTGGCAATGATCTCGTCTAGATGTTGCATCGTTTCCTCATCCACTTATAGGTGGTATCCGTTGCGAGTAAAATACATATCAGCACATAGTAATAAATCACAGCGCTAAATCCAAACTGAATTGGATAAAATAGCTGATCTAATAGAAAAAAGTACTTTTCTTAGCCAAATGGCTATAGAACGCCTATCAATTCCCTTCTTTTTATATGTCTATCGTTTTTATTTTATTCAATTTTTCACGTCATAGAACAAAAACACAAAAGATCAAATGAAAATGATAGTAATTATCATTCGCAGTATGTATTATCTTTCCGAATGATGAGACTACACACTTTCAAGGAATTAACATGTCTAATAAAAAAACGCTTTTAGCTGCGTCTATTTTAGTTGCTATCTCCCCTATTCTTCATGCAGAAACCTCTTCGAATGGGAATGCGACAATGTTTGATGAGGTTGTTGTTTCTGCAACCCGAACAGAGCAAAGTATTAAAGACGTATCAAGCTCAATATCAAAAGTAACTGCCGAAGACATTGATAAGACAATGGCAACCAGTGTTCAAGATGCTTTAAAATATACACCTGGTGTAACAGCTAATGGCGGTGGTCGCTTTGGCTTATCTGGATTTACCATTCGTGGTATGAGTGATAGCCGAATTAAAGTACTTGTAGATGGTGTCCAACAACCTACCCCATATAACCCCGGTTCAAACGAACAGCGTAAATATCCTAGCGCTATTGAAATCGATACCTTAAAAGCCATTGAAGTAAACAAAGGCCCCTCTTCTACGCTTTATGGCTCTGATGCACTTGGTGGTACCGTTCTAATGGAGACTAAAAATCCTGAAGATATTTTAAGAACCGAGGGAGACGAAAACGCTTTTGAAGTAAAAACAGGTTATAACAGCGTAGATTCAAGCACGAAAACTACAGGTACTTGGGCAATGCGCGCTGCTGAACTAGAAACTTTAGTAATGCTGACGTATAAAAAAGGCAGTGAATCACAAACCCACTCTAACGGCGCAGATATTGAAGGCCCAGATCGTGGAGCAGCAAACCCAGCGGATGCACAAATTGGCAACTTATTAGCAAAAGCCTTTTACCAATTAAATGATTCGCATCGCATCGGCACGACTGTGGAATATTACACCTCTCAATATGATGAAGATGAGCTTTCCCAAAATGGTTATTCTATGATGAGTGGAGGGGTGCCTATTATTACTTATTATGATAACTACAACAAGGACACAACAACTCGATTACGCGTTGGTTTAGAGCATGAATGGACAGCTAATAATGCGCTATTCGATACGCTAGAATCAAAATTAAATGTACAACAAACTGAATCATTATCTGAAAACTATGATACTTCAACTGGATCTTACGGCAGTGGTCGCCGGATGCGTGAACGTATTGCTAACGATGATTCAATCCAATTTGACGCACAGTTTGATAAAATCGCCGAGTTTGGAGAAGGATTCCATCAAATCACTTATGGCCTGAGCTTTAGACAAAACAAGTTTGCAACTGAAAACACCGATTACAAATACGACCAAGGCACATCTGGCCCCGGACATACCGATATGCCAGATGCAACAATGACTCAATACGGTATTTTTGCACAGGACCAAGCTTTCTTACTTGATGAACAGTTAGTGCTAACTGCTGGTTTACGTTATGACTCATTTGAAGCGAAACCAGAAACAAATGACGGTTTTGAAACAGAATATCCTGACAGCAAAAATGACGCTTTCACCGCTAAATTAGGTTCGGTTTATCATATAAACAATAACTTTAGTGTACTTGCTCAAGTAAGCCAAGGCTTTAAAGCCCCTACTCTACAAGACATGTACTACTTCTATGACAGTGGCACTGTCATAGATGCAAACCCAGATCTTAAAGCCGAAAGCAGCATTTCTTATGAAACAGGAATTCGAGCACAATCGAATGCCGCACAGGTTGAATTAATCGCTTTCTATAATGATTATTCTGATTTCATCAATCAACAATATATAGGTAAAGTTGTTGGTGGCCCGAACGATGGAAAAGAACATTACACAAAAGAAAATATCGATTCTGTGGAAATTTATGGTGTTGAATTTAGTTCTACTTATTTATTAGATGAAGCGTTTGATGCACCTCAAGGAACCTACTCTAAGCTAAGTATTGCTTATGCTGAAGGCCGAGATAAAAAAACTGGCGCATCAATAGACAGTGTTGCCCCACTCACTTCAAACCTAGGTTTAGGTTATGACTCTGTCGGCTATACTTACGGTGCTTTATTAAATATAAATATGGTTGCGGCAAAAGATAAATGGTCAAACGTTGGTCATGAAAACATTGATGTTGCAGGCTACACCTTGGTTGATTTAACCGCTTACTACAAACCAATGAAAGATTTGACGCTTCGTGGTGGCTTATTCAATGCGCTTGATAAACAGTACTGGTTATATAACGACATGATTGGTACTGAAGCCGGTGAAGATGGGATTGACCGTCAAGCTCAAGCAGGTCGTAACTGGGGTATTGAGTTAGATTATAAATTCTAAATTTAGAACTCAACACTAATAAAAGCGGCTTCGTTGCCGCTTTTTTATTTCAGTTACTATTATGATTCAACAATACCATTTCACATCAATCCTGACCCATTGGATGTAAGAACTCTTTATATTTATAATGGGAATAAATATCATCTTCTTCCTCTACCTCATAAAAATGACCATT
>NZ_MAJV01000081.1:0-200 GCF_001691065.1 Aliivibrio sp. 1S128
CAGATTAATATGGTTTTAATTTAGAGTATCCAGTGTCCCGTTCGTCTAGAGGCCTAGGACACCGCCCTTTCACGGCGGTAACAGGGGTTCGACTCCCCTACGGGATACCATCTTTAAACGTTCTTTTAGGTAATACCTTTAAGAGTTTTTAAAAATGGTTACACGCATTAGCGTGAAATCGCTCTTTAACAATTTGGAAA
>NZ_MAJV01000082.1:0-216 GCF_001691065.1 Aliivibrio sp. 1S128
CAATTGTTTTTCAACCTAATGAAAGGTTTCGAAACCATTTTTAAAGACTCTCAAGGAGAATACTTAAAAATGGTGGAGCTATGCGGGATCGAACCGCAGACCTCTTCGCTGCCAGCGAAGCGCTCTCCCAGCTGAGCTATAGCCCCACATAACATCTCTTTACTTTTTTAACCTAATCAATCTGTGTGAACACTCATAAATCGTAATCTATCGTTT
>NZ_MAJV01000083.1:0-534 GCF_001691065.1 Aliivibrio sp. 1S128
TGTAGCAAATCGTGTTGATGCGATTGTTATGTCAATATCTATGTGTAGATAAATATACCCACACCGAGATGATAATTATTAACGGCATATAAAATATGAGAACCAACCAAGAATACTTCTCTTTATTATCCATTCTATTTTTTAATAGCTTAGAAAACCTCATGCTTCCATAGCTAAGTAATACGAATGAAATTAGCCAAACAATAAGAAGCACAACATCTTCACCTAAAAAAGTTATAACCTTTTTAGGTACTAGATACATTAATAAAAAAAACAACGCTACAACATATGGGATAGAAGCAACTGGTGGGCGAGCACCGTATCCATAAAAAAAAGTATATACAAGTCGATGAGGCAAGTTTTTGAATTTACTTTTTACTTTTTGCTCTAACGAAGGATTACACAATGAACAAATAGGTCTACACAACCCTCTCTTAGTATAATATTTTTTATGACTTGGTTTATCAGACCATCCACACTCCGAACATTTGTGGCTCACCATTACCTCCTTTTGACATAACGCTGGCATAACAC
>NZ_MAJV01000084.1:0-990 GCF_001691065.1 Aliivibrio sp. 1S128
GATGCATTTGTTATATTTTAGATTACAGCCCCATTGATGCCATTTGGATTTTAGAACGCCAAACTAGAGAAGCTTTAGATGCACATACTGCATATTGATCTTTATTGTTTTTTAAGTGTCTAAATAAAGCCTTTGCAGCTTCCTTTCCTAACCAACTAAGAGGATTTGAACCGTATGGATGAGGTCTTGGAATAAAATCCATGGCTTTAGAACATTTTTCAGTTTCTAACACCATAAGAATAACTTGCTTTGCTACTTCATCGTTAATCTCCCATGAATGAGCTTGATTCCCATATAGTGCAACTAAAAATTCAGTTAAGTTATCACGATTATATATATCCATTATTTCCTCACTATTGAATTAGTTAATAAATTAAAAGCATTTCTATCTCCATTTACAATTAACAAATTAAGTACTTTTTTATTTGTTGTAATAAAAATGAAGCCTTGTTTTTTATTCTTATTAAATCCGCCAAACAACGAACTGTCATCGCCAATTAAGTGAAATTCCTTTTCATTAGTACCAAACACATTAGCTTGTTCTATAACATGTTGTATTAAATCAGGTCTCAGCTTGGAGCGAATAGATGGCTTGAAAATGGAATAAAAAAAGTCAATTTCAACACCAGTAATATCAATATCATTATAATACTTCCCATACGTAATTGTCTCATGTGAAACAATGAACTCTGGGTATCTCAATGTTAATAAATTTGGTGAATGTAATATATTTAATGGTTCTTGAAGTGATAGTTTGATCTTTGATGATAAATTAAAGTCTACCGCATACACATTTAAAGATAGAAAATACAATAAACACGTCATTAAGAATCTCTTCATTGTAACACCCTCTCTATTATGGAAAAGAAAAGATTATCCCAAAAAAGAAAAGCGCACCCATTAAAGGTTTATCTCTACGAGCTATTTTGAAATTTTTCTTGAAACAGGTGTAATTATTAATTTTGCCATTAAAATATAACGCCGCAATAA
>NZ_MAJV01000085.1:0-1016 GCF_001691065.1 Aliivibrio sp. 1S128
TTGATGCATTTGTTATGTTTACCCTATCAGAGAGGCCACTGTTGCAATAACAAACAACCAACACATACTTATAAATATTACTGCTGGTTTAGCTGTTGGAAATAATGCGACCCCAACAGCTTTTTCTCCAGAGAAACTTTCCCATACCCAATTTGGAGCCTTAATTGGATCGTCTTTATACAGTTTTATTACATCACACATTTTAATGAACTCTTCGCCAGAGAACAAAGTATCAATGTGACTGTCATAATCATGCTTAAACTCTTTTTTCCAATTGTAATATTTGAAGCAATCTAGCGGTGCAACAATCACGATATAAACAAGCAAAGCAAATAACAATACTTTCGACCACCGAACAAATTGGCTCGCTAATTCAACCAAAGGTGTCGGTAAGTTCAGTAATGACTTACGTTTTACTACATCAAAAGAGCTATCGTGACTAATAGTAAATTTCCCATCAATTAAACTTCGAGAAGCGAGTATAATTGTTGGCGTACTTTCTGTACTGTCAACTTGTTCTAAAAATAAATCTACATCGAGTAACTCTTCGCTACGCCATTGTTCAAAATTTATTTTGAAAAAACGTTCATCGTAAGATTGAACCGTTGCCCGCACACCATCTTTAAATTCATTAAGGTCAATAATTCTATAACCCTTTGGAAAAGAAAATTCTATCACATCTTTTAACAAATTACTTTTGCCACCTTGACCAATAATTGTGCTATCACCAACATTTTGAAACCTTACCCGAAACTTCCATAAGTCTTGAATAGCCACACCATTGAAAGAATACGAAGCAATTAAACCATCAATATTTCCAAAGTCTGTTACTTTATCCTGAGCAAGGACTGAAACTTTAATTTCAGGACTTTTATCTCTAACTTGCTCCCATACGCTATAACTTGTTACAACAAGAGCTATTATTGCAATTAGCAGACTAAACTTAGTCATTATATCTTTGTTATTTAACATATTTTTTCCGTAAACTTCCATGGGAAACATAACGCCTGCATAAC
>NZ_MAJV01000086.1:0-376 GCF_001691065.1 Aliivibrio sp. 1S128
ACCATAGTCGTTTGTTATGCAGCTACCGGAGAGTTATGTTAACTCATGTTGTTCACACTCTAAATCCTTAATTTCAACTTCAAAATACTCACTTAGTTCTCGTTGAATACGGTGATATTCATTAATTGAAACTTCAACCACATAACCTACGAATTCTTCGTTATCATAATAACCTGAATTATCATTCTCTTCCTTAGCAACAACCATAAGACTATTATCTGATAATGCAATATGGAAATCACTCTCAAACGTTATCACATGAACAATATTATGCTTTGACACAGTAAATTGTTCACTTAACTTCAAACCAACTTTCATTTTATTTTCCTCATAGTTATTATTTCTTAATTTTGCGGCATAACGCTGGCATAACACG
>NZ_MAJV01000087.1:0-317 GCF_001691065.1 Aliivibrio sp. 1S128
CATTGATATGCATACTCTGGCACAACATCTGCCTGCTCGGTTACTATTCCATTTTTAGTGAACTTGTAAATCCGTTTTATGTCTGCTGATGCAAAAAAATCAAAAATAGTGTCATTATGGTTCCGCCACCACCAAATATAATGGCTTCACCTGCGTCTATTCCATCATCACTAAAATCATATAAAAACCAAAGCATCACACTGAAAAAACCGGCTGCCGCAAAATACCCCAAATATTGATGCTCTATGGTTTCATACTCATAAAGCACTTCTTCTTTGTATAAGGCCATTCTCATGATTTCTATTTTGTCGTTATTA
>NZ_MAJV01000088.1:0-737 GCF_001691065.1 Aliivibrio sp. 1S128
TTGATGCATTTGTTATAACAATACTAAATGGATGTGCAAGTTCCCTTTACTGCAAGCTGAGTTCTAATAACCTCACTTTTACCTTGCTCTTCATTAACGACTTTAACGTTAGCACCACCAACAAAGATGCCAGGCTTTAAATACTGTTCAATAAAATATAAACGTCCAGCTTCAGTATTCAGCATTAATCCGTTTGGGGAAAATTCAGATTCAGTACTGATAAAGTGCTCTTTTCCCCCTTCAACTTCTTGATAGAAAAATACACCCTTAGCCGTTTCTCCTACACACTCTTTATTAATGTATACATCTTTCTTAAGAGCTACACCAATTGGTATATCTTTACGATAAACATATACACCCGCTTTATTTTCAGATGGCGCTAAGAACTGTTTTGCTTTGCTTGATTCTGATAATGGAGCTGTTGGAACAGAAGCACAACCACTTAATACTAACGTGATCAGCGCAATAAGAACCTTATTCATATAAACCTTAAGTATGGAAATTTCCATTAAATACTAATTTTACATAACCGAAATAATTATGCATTTTTCTATTTTAGACCGTCGTAGAAATAAGGAGTAGAATCCTATATATCTATGCAAGTAATAAAAAAGTAGCTTTTATCACATAATAAAAATGCTTCAATAAAAAAAGTAAAATATGAATAATATTTAGATTACTTAATGATTCTTATGTAAAGATCTTACGTTTAACGATTGTTATAACGCCTGCATAAC
>NZ_MAJV01000089.1:0-860 GCF_001691065.1 Aliivibrio sp. 1S128
CCATAGTCGTTTGTTATGTTGAATTACCCCCTCAATTTATTGATATACTCCTGAGCTCTTCTGCGATTATCTGCATGCAATTTATTACCACAAATCTCAGCACGATACTTAATTTCAGGACTAGAATATATTGGCAACCTAACCTCTTCGTAACTCATAACAGTTCCTGCATTTGAACATTTATAAGCACGAGCATAAGGCTTTATTAAATGCCTATTTTCAGGCCGAGTAGACCGTTCTAACTCTCCTTGGCGGAGTGAAAATAGTAAGGTTTCAGAGTGATTCGCCCACATTAAATGTCCAAATTCATGCTCTAAAGTATCTGGTTCTGAATCATCAGCTAACAAGATATAACTATCACTTAACTCCCAGTCAGTGGCCCCTATTATTCCATCGTCAAAAACTAAATGGTTATTCCGGGCAACAAAAACATAAAAATCCAAAGGATTTTCACGTAAAAGTTTTAATTTATCACTACCAATACTCATACTTCCTTGCGTATGGAGTTCATCAAAATACTCCTCACCAGATAGTTTTAGATCTACATATTCAAACGAAACCAACAGTCTACGTAAAGGTAAACATGAATTAGTTAAAATAGTATTTGATAATTCAATTTGCTTTTGTGCCAATCCCTTTTCGTATATATTTCTAAGAGACGAATCCACAAAATATGAAACACGAGTGACTATCATCGGTTCTGTTAGAACACACGTAGGAAGCTCCAATTCGGCTTGCTCATATGGAGTATGATCAGGTTGATTGAAGTAGATAAAAATTAGTGTGGATACAATAGAAACAACAAGTAAAAGCCTTTTCATACGTACACCTTTTGATATTCAACATAACGCCTGCATAAC
>NZ_MAJV01000090.1:0-525 GCF_001691065.1 Aliivibrio sp. 1S128
TGTTATGCAGGCGTTATGCCCTTTATTTAAAAAGGAAACTTATGGAAATGTTTGAAATATCTTGGTCTTCGATTTTGAAAGTCTCAGTGTCTGCGGGTGTTTTGTATATAATTGCTCCTTTTGTACTCATTATTCGTGATTTGTGTATAACAAAGTTCATTGAAAAATGTGTATTAACGAAAACGTTTAGGGATTCTATATTTATGTGTGAAATGGATCGGTGGTATTTGGATAAAAAATACAGTGAGCCACTAATCATGGATGGTAGTGAGTACTATATAGGTAAGGAAAAAGTAACAGAAGAAAAATACAATCAATATGAAAAACAAATGTGGTTACACCATGAGCGTTTCGAGTCGTTAGATTCAAAGATTGTATTTCGCAGTAATATAATCAACTATGCGATGAATCATTATAAAAATAATACTTTTATAAATCCTATTGAAAGCTTAAGAATATCGTCATATAAGCATCAAGAGAAGATTCATCATTATAATTGAGCACGGGCATAACAAATGCATCAAC
>NZ_MAJV01000091.1:0-221106 GCF_001691065.1 Aliivibrio sp. 1S128
ATAAATCAAATATATTTTATGATTTTACCACTAATATCACATTTACAGTATGGTCATCGCTTCATTGTGAGTCATGGTTGCCTTATTTTTCTTATGCTATAAAATGGTCGAGTGATTTCATTGATTTTTAATGAATAAGCCAATTAAATCAAAGAATTAAGGCGTATGATATTTTTATGGAAGGTTTAGCAAAGACTCTAATTATTGAAGATGATGAGCAGAATAGACATAACCTTAAGGTCATTCTTGAGTTTATCGGTGAGCATTGCCATGCTATCTCAACTTCAGAATTGTCTACTTTTGAGTGGAGAGCGCCTTGGAGTGCTTGTTTTTTAGGTCAAGCAACTAATACATCGCAAAAAGAACTGATAAAAAATTCATTAATTGCCCATAACCATATCCCAGTCATTATTATGACTGGGGCTATGTACGATCTTGATGATCTTACTAATTATGTTGGTGAGTTAAACCAGCCTGTTAATTATCCTCAATTAACGGATGCACTTCGTCATTGTCAAGAATTTATGGGCCGCCGTGGTCTTGGTATTCCACACCTTGGTCGAAAAAACACCTTATTCCGTAGTATGGTTGGGCAAAGTTCAGCCATTAGTACTGTACGTCACTTAATTGAACAAGTATCAGGCACAGAAGCGAGTGTTCTTGTATTGGGCGAGTCAGGTACGGGTAAAGAGGTTGTAGCTCGAAATCTTCACTATCATTCACCTCGTCGTAAAGGTCCATTTGTTCCTGTTAACTGTGGGGCAATCCCTCCTGATCTTCTCGAAAGTGAGCTTTTTGGTCATGAAAAAGGGGCATTTACCGGTGCAATTACAGCACGTAAAGGCCGATTTGAATTAGCACAAGGCGGGACGCTTTTCTTGGATGAAATTGGTGATATGCCAATGTCGATGCAAGTGAAGTTACTTCGAGTACTTCAAGAGCGTTGTTTTGAGCGTGTTGGTGGAAATCAAAGCATTAAAGCAGACGTTCGCATTGTTGCTGCAACGCATCGTAATCTGGATGACATGATCGAAAAAGGCATTTTCCGCGAAGATTTATATTACCGTTTAAATGTCTTCCCAATCGAAATGCCAGCACTGCGTGAACGTAAACAGGATATTCCGTTATTACTGCAAGAATTACTGACAAGAATGGAAGCTGAAGGTAGTTCTCGAGTCAGATTAACGCCTCGTGCTGTGAATTCATTAATGGAACATCATTGGCCTGGAAATGTTCGCGAATTAGCTAATTTGATTGAGCGATTAATGATTTTGTTTCCAGGAGAGTCTGTAGATGTAAATCACTTACCGACAAAATACCGTTATAGCGATATTCCTGAGTTTCAACCTGAAAATCACAGTCAGCAGACCATTGAAGAGCAAGAGCAAGCCGCGTTAGCGGATATGTTTGCACATTTTAGTGATGGTGGTGTCCCTCAAATAGCAGCACAAAACTTCGGACCTAAATCAAGTGATTTACCTGAAGATGGTTTAAATTTGAAAGAGATGTTGGCAGATGTTGAAGTCAATATGATTTGCCAAGCACTTGAAGCACAAAATGGAGTTGTTGCAAGAGCGGCAGATATGCTTGGTATGCGAAGAACAACATTAGTAGAAAAAATGCGTAAATATAATCTTACTAAAGATGATATCCGATAATTAAAATTACTGACAATTAATTGACTCGCTAAACTTACGGTTAAACGTAAGTTGTTGATAGTAAGTAATAAAAGGGCTGGCATGTAAAATGCATTAGCCCTTTTGTTGTTTTGGCGGGAATAAAGTTATGCAAGGTAATTCAGAGGGCGAAATCAGTTCACCTCTTGGCACAGTAGAAGAGCAAAATACACGATATAAACAAGTGTTAGATGTTATGCCGGCCGGTGTAATATTATTGAATACTCAAGGTGTCGTGTGTGAAGTTAATCCTGAAGCGATTAGGCTTCTTGGGCCTCCACTATTAGGTGAACGTTGGTTTGAAGTTATTCAGCGATCGTTTGACCCAAGAGAAGACGATGGGCATGAAATATCCCTACGTAATGGTCGTAAAGTACGTTTGGCTATTTCAGCATCAGAAACGGGTCAACTTATTCTTATTACTGATCTGACTGAAACGCGTTTACTGCAATCTCGTGTCAGTGATTTACAACGCTTGTCATCGTTAGGAAAAATGGTGGCTTCCCTTGCTCACCAAGTGAGAACACCTCTATCAAGTGCGATGTTATACGCATCGAATTTGGGTTCCCCTAATTTACCTGCCGCCACCCACAAACGTTTTCAAACTAAATTGGTTGATCGTCTCCATGATCTTGAAAAGCAAGTGAATGATATGTTGCTCTTTGCGAAAGGCGGAGATAACAAAGTGGTTAATTCTTTTACGATCGCTGATTTAGTTGCTGAATATCAACCAATGGTTGAAACCGCATTACAGTCAAACCAAGTTGATTACGCCTTAGAGATAGAAGAAGAAGATACCTTATTAATGGGTAATGCAAACGCCATTGCAAGTGCCATTAGTAATTTGATCATGAATGCCATTCAAGCGATTGGTAAGGAGTGTCAAATCGACGTCTTCTTTAGGCCGGTAAACGGATTTTTAAAAATATCGGTACAAGATAATGGTCCCGGTATTCCATTAGAACTACAAGATAAAATTATGGAACCCTTTTTTACAACACGCTCTCAAGGCACCGGTCTTGGTCTTGCTGTTGTTCAAATGGTGTGTCGAGCACATAAAGGACAACTTGAATTGTATTCAGAACCGGATGATGGTGCGTGCTTCACCATGTCGATCCCGCTAACAGCAACTTATGCTGAATCCGCAACTCAAACAGAATCTGGAGAATAACCATGGCGCAAAGTAAAGTACTGATCGTAGAAGATGATGAAGGCCTACGCGAAGCGTTAATTGACACCTTAGAATTGGCGGGTTATGAATGGATTGAGGCTGATAGCGCTGAAACGGCATTACTTATCCTAAAGAAAGAGCCCGTGGATATTGTTGTCTCTGATGTGCAGATGGCAGGCATGGGTGGATTAGCTTTATTGCGTAGCATTAAATTAAATTGGCCGAATTTGCCTGTTTTATTAATGACTGCTTATGCCAATATCGAAGATGCAGTTTCAGCAATGAAAGACGGTGCGATAGATTACATGGCAAAGCCATTTGCACCAGAAGTACTGCTTAATATGGTTAGTCGCTATGCGCCCGTTAAAAATGAACAAACAGGTAATGCGATTGTTGCTGATGAAAAGAGTCTGAAATTACTTAAATTAGCAGATAAAGTCGCTCGAACAGATGCGAACGTAATGGTGCTTGGGCCTAGTGGCTCAGGAAAAGAAGTCATGTCTCGCTATATTCACAATAATTCTCAGCGCAGTGAAGGTCCTTTTATTGCGATTAACTGCGCCGCAATTCCAGACAATATGTTGGAAGCAACCTTATTTGGTTATGAGAAAGGCGCCTTTACTGGTGCGGTTCAAGCGTGTCCAGGCAAGTTTGAGCAAGCCCAAGGCGGCACCATTTTATTGGATGAAATCAGTGAAATGGATCTTAACTTACAAGTTAAATTACTTCGAGTTCTTCAAGAAAGAGAAGTAGAACGTTTAGGTGGCCGTAAGAGCATTAAGTTAGATGTTCGTATTTTGGCAACCAGTAACCGAGATCTTAAGAAATACGTAGAAGAAGGGCATTTTCGCGAAGATCTATATTACCGTTTAAATGTATTCCCAATAGCATGGCCACCGTTAAAAGAGCGTAAAGGGGACATTATTCCTCTTGCTCAACATTTGGTTGAGCGTCATTGCCAAAAACAAGGATTACCAGTGCCGACGTTAACCTCTCAAGCTATTGCTAAATTAGAGGTGTATTCTTGGCCTGGCAATGTGCGTGAATTGGATAACGTGGTTCAACGTGCGCTTATTTTGGCTGAAGAAAATCATATTACGGCGGATGACATATTACTTGAAGGGGTTGATTGGTCTGATGCAAGAAGCTTACAGCAAATAGTGAGCAGTGAAGCGCCAACAATTAAACCGGAACAACAGGTATCGTCAATAAGTGAAGCGTCAAATGATCCAACTGGCAGCGTCAATGTGGAGTCTTCGAGTTCCTCTACCGGACTCGGTGGTGAATTACGCGAGCAAGAATACATTATTATTCTAGAGACAATAAAAGCGTGTGATGGAAAACGTAAAGATGTAGCTGAGAAATTAGGAATTAGCCCTAGAACACTCAGATATAAGCTTGCAAAGATGCGTGATGCTGGAATCGATATCTCAAGCTAAAACAATGCGTTGCACTTGTTTGTGTTTTGGTATGTAAATTGCTTTATATACTTCGGGTCGTAACATTAAGTCAATTAATTGACTGGGTCGGAGAATAGAAATGAAGATTGGTGGTTTACAGGACGAAATGCAAGCAATGATGCTTGATGCGTCAAATACAACGCGTCCAGCAACAGGTAAAGAAGTCGGTGCGGACTTCAGTGCAATGTTTGCAAAAGCAGTAAATAACGTAAATGGATTACAACAAGCATCAAGTGATTTAGCGGTGCGCTTTGATCGAGGTGATGAAGGGGTTTCATTATCAGATGTCATGATCGCACGTAATAAATCAAGTGTTGCATTTGATGCCACAATTCAAGTGCGAAATAAGCTAGTTGATGCTTATAAAACACTCATGAATATGCCTGTATAGTTTCTAGGAAATAAAGCGTGTCAGAAGAAAATAAAAAAACAGACTTAGCCATGTCTGGTGGTATGTCATCAGGAAGTGCTACGGCACTAGAGAGCTCAATTGATGTTCAAAATCCTGATATAGACGAGCAAAGTTCTTCAAAATTAGATTCAGCACTTGGAAATCTTGATTTATTACGCCAAGTAATATTGGTGCTCTCTGTTTCTATTTGTGTTGCGTTAATAGTGATGCTTTTCTTTTGGGTACAAGAACCTGAAATGCGACCGCTTGGTATGTATGAAACGGATGAATTAATTCAAGTTCTTGACCATCTTGATGCGCAAAAATCAGAATACAAATTGGATGGTAATACCATCTTAGTTCCAGCCTCTTCATTTAGTAAATTAAAATTAGATCTGTCTCGTGCCGGTTTAAATAAATCCGTCGGTGAAGGCGATGATATTTTATTACAGGACATGGGTTTTGGTGTTTCACAGCGTTTAGAGCAAGAGCGCCTAAAGTTGAGTCGTGAACGTCAATTAGCCAGTACGTTTGAGCAAATGCGTCCAATTCGTAAAGCTCAAGTGCTGTTAGCGATGCCAAAACAAAGTGTATTTGTTCGTCATAACCAAGAAGCATCAGCAACGGTATTCTTGACTATGCGTATGGGCGCTAGTTTACGACAAGAAGAAGTGGATTCAATCGTTGATATGGTTTCGAGTGCCGTTCCTGGAATGAAACCAACCCGTATAACGGTGACCGATCAGCATGGACGTTTATTAAGTTCAGGCTCTCAAGATCCAATGGCAATGGCTCACCGAAAAGAGCAAGAATTAGAACGTAAACAAGAGCAAACACTACGAGATAAAATTGATGCAATTTTAATCCCTGTATTGGGGTTAGGTAACTATACCGCTCAAGTTGATGTATCAATGGACTTCAGTGCTATTGAACAAACTCGTAAGCAGTTTGATCCACAGACACCTTCAACTCGAAGTGAATACACATTAGAAGATTATAATAATGGTAATGTTATTGCTGGGGTTCCAGGGGCGTTAAGTAATCAGCCTCCTGTTGATTCTGCAATCCCTCAAGACATTGCTGAGTTAAAAGACGGCTCAGTATTAGGTCAAGGTTCTGTACACAAAGAAGCAACGCGAAATTTTGAATTAGATACCACGATCAGTCATGAGCGTAAGCAAAGTGGCACTGTCGCTCGTCAAACGGTTTCAGTTGCAATTAAAGAGCGTCAAAGCATTAATCCTGACACTGGTGAAGTAACCTATACGCCAATAGCCGCTGAACAGCTTGAAAAAATCCGCCAAATCATCATTGGCAGTGTTGGTTTAAATGAACAGCGTGGTGATTTATTAAATGTATTAAGCGTTAAATTTGCTATCGAAGAACAGCCTATCGCTATTGATGTGCCAATTTGGGAAAATCCAAACTTTAACGATTGGATTAAATGGTTAGCTGGAGCATTAGTCATTATTGCTGTACTTCTCATTCTTGTACGTCCGGCAATGAATAAACTGCTGTTCCCTGAACAAGCTGCAAATGATAACGCCTCTAACGGTGAGGGGAATTCTGATGGAGACATGGGCTTAATTGGCAGTGATTTGGATAGTGATGGCTTTGAATTCGGTTCAGGTATCGACCTTCCAAATTTACATAAAGATGAAGACTTATTGAAAGCGGTTCGTGCTCTTGTAGCAAATGAACCAGAACTTGCGGCACAGGTCGTTAAAAACTGGGTATCTGAAAATGGCTAATGAGATTGTAGAAGCAGGAAAACAAGAGGAAGACAACCAAGAGTTTGATCTTTCTTCATTATCGGGCTCAGAGCGTGCAGCGATTTTATTACTTAGTTTAAGTGAAAATGACGCAGCAAGCATTATTCGCCATTTAGAACCAAAACAAGTTCAGAAAGTAGGTGCAGCAATGGCGACTGTGTCTGACTTAAATCAGACTAAAGTGTCCGCGATTCATCGTGCTTTCTTAGAAGATATTCAGAAATACACCACGATAGGTATGGGTAGCGAAGACTTTATGCGTAATGCACTAGTTGCCGCGCTTGGTGAAGATAAAGCAAATAATCTCGTTGACCAGATTTTATTGGGCAGTGGGTCGAAAGGTTTGGATTCGTTAAAATGGATGGATCCTCGTCAAGTGGCAAGCATCATTATGAATGAGCATCCACAGATCCAAACTATCGTATTGTCTTACCTAGACCCAGATCAATCGGCCGAGATTTTATCTCAGTTCCCTGAACGTGTGCGTCTTGATCTAATGATGCGAATTGCTCATCTTGAAGAAGTTCAACCATCCGCTCTGGCTGAATTGAACGAAATCATGGAGAAACAGTTTGCTGGTCAATCTGGTGCTCAAGCAGCCAAAATTGGTGGCCTAAAAGCGGCAGCAGAGATAATGAACTACCTAGACAACAGTATTGAAGGCATGTTGATGGATCAAATTCGTGACCAAGACGAAGAGACCGCAACACAAATTCAAGATCTTATGTTCGTGTTTGAAAATCTTATTGATGTACAAGATACCGGCATTCAAATGCTATTGCGTGATGTGCCACAAGAAGTTCTACAAAAAGCGCTTAAAGGTGCAGATGATGCGCTTAAAGAGAAAATGTTTAAGTGTATGTCAAAACGTGCAGCTGAACTTATGCGTGATGATCTTGAAGCGATGGGACCAGTACGAGTTGCAGATGTTGAAGCCGCTCAGAAAGAAATTCTGGCAGTGGCGCGTAGAATGGCTGATTCAGGCGATCTTATGCTTACTGGCGGTGCAGACGAGTTCGTATAATATGCTTTTAAGGCGTTAAGTTATCATTGAGCGGCTATTTCTTTGTATTATTGAAATGGCCGTTATGCTTTTTATCTTCTTCTTTTCTACAGGTTTTCATCATGAGTATCAGTACAAAACGTGGCTTTATTCGTCTTACCGATGAGAGTGAACTACAAAAAACCAATATTTGGGAATCGCCTGATTACTCTGATCCGAATCAACCGGCTCGTGAAACTGCCTTAAATTACGATCCTGGCTGGACGCCATCATTACCTAAAGAAGATGAACCAGAAGAATTTATTCTTACTGATGAAATTATTGAGCAGATCAAACAAGGCGCTTATAACGAAGGATTGTTAGAAGGCCAAGAATTCGGCTATAAAGAAGGCTTAGAAAAAGGCCAAGCAGAAGGTTTTGACGCTGGCAAGCCAGAGGGGTATCAAGTCGGTTACGACGAAGGTATCGCTGCAGGACAAGCTGAAATTCAAGAAAAAATTAAGCAATTAATTGAAATGGCAGATAAATTTTCTGCACCCTTAGCGTTAATTAATTCTCAAGTAGAAAAGCAATTGATAGATATGGTTCTCGCTCTGACAAAAGAAGTCATTCATGTTGAGGTAAAAACCAATCCTCAAGTACTTCTTGATACGGTTCGTGAGGCAGTAGAAACGTTGCCAGTGACAGAACGAGAGATCACAATTTCACTTAATCCAGAAGATCTGCAACGTGTTATTGATGCCTATGGCGAAGAGACATTAGCTCAAAAACAATGGACTCTTATGTCAGAACCTTCAATGAATGTAGGGGATATCAATATCCAAGCCTCTGATTCTAAAGTCAGCTACTTATTGGAAGAACGAATTAAAAGTGTGTTAGCTAAATTCTGTGGAGTTAACCGTCACCATGGGGATCAGTAATGTTGCCATTATCTGAACGCCTTTCCCAATATAAAACAACAGGGCTAACCACTCGCGCGATTGCGTCAGGTAAATTAGTACGTGTTGTTGGTTTAACGTTAGAAGCCACGGGTTGTCGTGCGCCTATTGGTAGTTCTTGTTTGGTTGAAACCATTAACGGTGAAATTGAAGCTGAAGTGGTGGGTTTTTCTGGTGAAAACCTATTTTTAATGCCTAACGAACAGGTTTCTGGTGTGCTTCCAGGGGCTAAAGTGACGCCTATCGTCGGTGGCAGCGGTATTCCCGTTGGTATGGAGTTATTAGGTAGAGTCGTTGATGGGGTGGGAAATCCGATTGATGGGCTGGGCGAGATATATACCGAACAAACCGCGTCTTTTACTTCAGAACCAATCAATCCATTATCACGAAAGCCAATTACAGAACCTCTTGATGTTGGTTTAAAAGCAATTAATGGGCTACTTACCGTGGGCAAAGGGCAACGTTTGGGGTTATTTGCAGGTTCTGGTGTGGGTAAATCGGTCACACTTGGCATGATGACTCGTGGTACCACAGCACAAGTGGTTGTCGTGGGTTTGATTGGTGAGCGTGGACGAGAAGTAAAAGAATTTATCGAAGAAATTTTAGGGCCAGAAGGACGAAAACGTTCTGTTGTGGTTGCTGCTCCTGCCGATTCATCGGCATTAATGCGATTAAAAGGCTGTCAAACAGCGCTGACTATCGCAGAGTATTTCCGTGACCAAGGGTTAGATGTCCTGCTTTTAATGGATTCTTTAACTCGTTTTGCGCAAGCTCAGCGTGAAATAGCCCTGTCTGTTGGTGAACCTCCCGCAACGAAAGGTTATCCGCCATCAGTCTTTGCTAAGCTTCCAGCATTGGTAGAGCGAGCAGGTAACGGCAATGATGACCAAGGTTCGATTACGGCATTCTTTACCGTGTTAACTGAAGGTGATGATTTACAAGATCCTATCGCAGATGCATCACGAGCGATTCTTGACGGACATATCGTACTTTCACGTGAAATGGCGGATGCAGGGCATTACCCAGCGATTGATGTTGAGAAATCGGTTAGCCGTGTTATGCCACAGATTACTGACGAAGAGCATATGCTCATGTCGAAAGCGGTGAGACAAGTACTGTCTATCTGTCGTAAAAATCAAGATTTGGTTTCGATTGGTGCGTATAAACCAGGAACGAACCCCGCGATAGATCAAGCGTTTACGCTTAAACCAAGATTAGACGAATATTTGCAGCAGCGCATGAAAGAAACGGTTCCTTTCGATATGTGTAAAAACATGCTGAAAATGTTGTTAAGTGGCTAGCGGCTATTTTACTCCCTTTACGGTAATCCC
Source organism: Aliivibrio sp. 1S128 (assembly GCF_001691065.1). NCBI lineage: Bacteria > Pseudomonadati > Pseudomonadota > Gammaproteobacteria > Vibrionales > Vibrionaceae > Aliivibrio > Aliivibrio sp. 1S128. Next base: position 9,743 of record NZ_MAJV01000091.1, read on the forward strand.
CTTTGATGACTATTAGGAAATTGCATGAGCAGCGCCTTTGATTTTTTACTAGAACAAGCTCAAGAGAGAGAGAACCAATCGGTACTGGCGTTAAATAAAGCCAAAGCTGAATTGGACAATTTTTATGAGCAAGTAAAACAAATTGAAAAATATCGTTTGGATTACTGTAATCAACTGCTAGAACGTGGTCAAAAAGGCTTAACTGCAAGTCAATATAGCCACTTGAATAAATTTCTCGTTCAGTTAGATGAAACGCTAACAAAACAAAAAAGCGCGGAATCTCACTTCACTTCCCAAGTGGATAATTGTCAAACCTATTGGCAAGAAACACGAAAACAGCGTCGTTCTTATGAGTGGATGATTGATAAGAAGAAAACGGAACGTCAAAAGGTTCTCGATAAACAAGAGCAAAATATGATGGATGAGTTTTCAACGTTACAATTTTCTCGACGAACTCAACGCGAATAGTCTTTGTGCTTCTCTTTTCTTTATTAAAAAGTGGCTTAATATTTGCTTTAAAATATCAAATATTGAGCCTCTAACGCTCTTGTCAAAAAATTTACACTCAATGTAGAGAATATACTATGAGCAGTCATGATTTATCATTAAACAGTATCAATAAAAATGTGCCTATAAAGCCTGATACAAAAACGGCTGCCGTAGAAAAACAGGATTCAGAAGGCTTTGTAGAAGAGCTAAAAGAGTTGATGGGGTTCAGCGAAAAAGAAGACGTCAAAAAAGCAGCGGTCGAAGATAAATCGACAGCGGATGACGTCGGTCAGTCAGAGAAAAAAGAAAAAGCCGACGAACTAGAAAAAAAAGAAGACAGCATAGAAGAAAAAGTGGGTGAAGGCTCTGAGCTATTGTCTCGCCTTGAACAAGCGAATGGCACACTTGTAGATAGAAAAAAAAACCTTGATAAAACCGCTGAGTCGAGTGAAAAAGGCCTAAATAGCAGTAAAGCAGTCGGTGATGAGTCTGGCCCAATTCAAGACATTCAATGGGGAAAACAAGCTAAAGCTGCTAATGGCGAAACTCAATCCAAAGGCGACGCTTCTGGCAACAAAGAATCGAATAAAGAGTTGTTAACGTCAACGGCTCTTATTGGCAAAGCGGAAGCGGAGTCAGGTAAATTAGCTGAAGCTAAAAAAGCGAAACTGGATATTTCAGCATTAGGCATGACAGATGTCGTTAATGGACAAGCAATCAATTTAACCGAATCAAAAACAACCGATTCTTTTGCCCAGCAACTAGCAACGGCATCAGGAACGACGGCAACACAACAGGCCACTTCAGCTCAAAAGTCGGATCCAGCGACAATGCCTTTAAATATTCGTCAAGAACAAGTGAGTGATGACGTTGCTGAGCGTATAAATATGATGATGGCAAAAAACTTAAAGCACGTTGATATTCGTTTAGACCCACCAGAAATGGGGCGTATGCATATTCGTTTGAATATGGGAACAGACAGCGCGGGAGTTCAGTTTACCGTATCGAACCAGCAAGCTCGTGATGCGATTGAACAAAGTTTACCTCGCCTACGTGAGATGTTCGCTCAGCAAGGTATTCAATTAGCGGATACATCCGTTCAGCAGCAAAGCTCTGGGGATTCATCACAATATGGGTATCAAAAAGAAGAGTCTTCACGCCAAGGTTCAGGGTTTGGAGAGTCCTCTACTGAAGAGCATGAAATTAATGTTCAAGTGTCAAAATCAAATGACGGCATTAGTTTTTACGCCTAATTTAGAATCATAATTAACGATTTACCTAAAAGGAAAAACAATGGCAGAACAAGGTGATTCATTAAACAATAAAAAGAAACTGACCATTATTATCGCATTGATTGTATTATTAGTTATTGGTGGTGCCGCGGCTTGGTTTTTCATGCTGAATGAACCAAAAGTGGAACCAACTGAGAAAGATATTGCTGCACTAGAAGCAAAAATGCCTGCGTTATATTTAAATCTCCCTCAGCCATTTATTTTTAATGTGACCGGTGATAAGCGTGATCGCCTCGTTCAATTAAAAGTACAAGTTGTCATGCGTGGTACAGATAATGAAACCACTGCAATTCAACATACACCTTTAATTGAAAGTGTCTTATTGTCGACTTTTGCAGCGGCTTCTGTTGAACAATTAAGAGAACCTCGTGGTCGTATTGATCTTCGAGAGCAGGCAACACGCGATATTCAAGATGCCTTTACCAAAATTACAGCTAAGCCTGTAATTGAAAAAGTATTATTTACTGACTTTGTAATGCAATAGGTTCAATGTGACAGATCTCTTATCCCAAGATGAAATTGATGCTCTACTCCATGGTGTAGATGATGTAGAAGACGATCTACCAGGTGCAGATGAAAACGTAGGTTCTACCAAGAGCTTTGACTTTTCATCACAAGATCGAATTGTTCGTGGTCGTATGCCTACGCTCGAATTGATTAATGAGCGTTTTGCTCGTCATATGCGTATTAGCTTATTTAATATGTTAAGAAAGACGGCAGAAGTATCGATTAATGGTGTATCAATGGTGAAATTTGGTGAATACCAAAACACACTTTATGTACCAACTAGCTTGAACATGGTGCGTTTCCGTCCATTAAAAGGAACGGCACTTGTTACAATGGAAGCCCGTTTAGTTTTCATCTTGGTGGAAAACTTCTTTGGCGGCGATGGTCGATTCCACGCCAAAATTGAAGGTCGTGAATTTACACCAACAGAGCGACGTATTATTCAATTATTACTGAAAGTGGTTTTTGAAGATTATAAAGAAGCTTGGTCTCCTGTCATGGGGGTGGAGTTTGAATATTTAGATTCAGAAGTTAACCCAACGATGGCGAACATTGTGAGTCCAACAGAAGTGATCGTAGTTAGTTCATTCCATATTGAAGTGGATGGCGGCGGTGGTGATTTCCACGTGGTATTCCCTTATTCAATGGTTGAGCCTATCCGCGAATTGCTTGATGCCGGTGTTCAAAGTGACAAGATGGATACCGATGTTCGTTGGAGTAAAGCGCTTCGTGATGAAATCATGGATGTGCCAGTAGAAATGAAAGTTAATTTATTAGAAAGCCAAATTTCATTACGTGATCTAATGGATTTACAGGTAGGCGATATTATTCCCGTTGAAATGCCAGAAGCGGCGACCGTCTTTATAGAAGAATTACCAACTTATCGCGGTAAGGTTGGAAAATCTAACGATAAATTAGCAGTGCAAATCACTGAGAAAATTAAACGACCTGATATGGTAAAAACGGATTTAGCCTTTTTAGGCAAAGACGTATTGTTTGATTTAGATGATGAATAAGTATAAATAAGGTAATTGAACATGAATTCAAATGAGCAACAAATGGCTGACGAATGGGCAGCGGCATTAAGCGAAAGTTCGGAAGCGGTTACTGCGCCTTTAGATGATTTAGAAGAAAGATCACCGGCATTTAATGAAGATGAACGCCGTAAACTTGATACGATTTTAGATATTCCAGTCACTATTTCTATGGAAGTAGGGCGCTCGCAGATCAGTATTCGTAATTTATTGCAACTTAACCAAGGCTCAGTGGTTGAGCTTGACCGTATTGCGGGTGAATCATTAGATGTCATGGTTAACGGTACGCTTATTGCTCACGGTGAAGTTGTTGTCGTGAATGATAAATTTGGTATTCGTCTAACTGATGTAATTAGCCAAACAGAACGTATCAAAAAGCTACGTTAATTTAGCTACTTAGCTAAGTCACTGAACGAAAAGGGAAGGTATATGAAACAGCTATGGTTATTGGCCCTCGTGCCCTTTCCTTTGTTCGCTGCAAGCACCAACAATGTTGATTTAGCAGCAACATTGGGTTCACTTATTTTTGTCATAGCGCTCATCTTATTTTTTGCATGGTTGCTAAAACGGATGAGGGTCCCAGGTGTCGTGGGGGGAGCTGGCAGTTCAATGAGTATTGTAAAGCAGCTTCCTGTTGGTACTAAAGAGCGTATTGCTGTTGTCCAAGTCGGAGAAGAGCAATTTCTGATCGGAATTACCTCTCAAAATATCAATATGCTGAGTAAGCTTGAAACCCCGTTAGAAATAACAGAAAAAAAGCTAACACCATTTTCAACCCAACTAAGCCAACTGATGAAAAAAGATGCTAAAAACTAATTTAATTGCCGCCACTTTGGCGGTTTTTTCACTCTTCTTTATGACATCCTCTGCATGGGCAATTGATGATTTAGCAAGCGCGATCCCTGCCACGGCTGCTAGCAGTGAAAATATGACCTTAACGGCGATGGAAAAAGATTCTGGTGCCGCGAAAACCATCGCACACGGTAGTAGTTCTGGTGGTGGTATTCCAGCTTTTACCATGACAACTAATGCGAATGGTGGTGAAGATTATTCGGTTAATCTTCAGATTTTAGGGTTAATGACGATGCTAGGCTTTTTGCCTGCCATGGTTATTTTAATGACCTCATTTACTCGTATTGTTGTGGTTATGTCGATTCTTAGGCAAGCCATGGGTTTACAGCAAACACCATCGAATCAAGTTATTATTGGCATCGCAATGTTTTTGACTTTTTTCATCATGGCACCGGTGTTTGATAAAATAAATAACACCGCTATTCAGCCTTATATCAATGAAGAAATTAATGCGCGAGAAGCGTTTGATGTCGCTCAAGTGCCTATGAAAGAATTCATGTTAGCGCAGACTCGAGTTAAAGATTTAGAAACGTTTGTGAATATGTCGGGTGTCGATGTCGACACTCCTGAAAACGTTCCTATTACGGTTATTATTCCTGCCTTTATCACTTCTGAATTAAAAACGGCATTCCAAATTGGTTTTATGCTTTTCTTACCGTTCTTAATTATCGATTTAGTGGTGGCCTCCGTCTTGATGGCGATGGGTATGATGATGCTTTCGCCTATGATCGTATCGTTACCGTTTAAATTAATGTTATTTGTACTGGTTGATGGTTGGAATTTAATTCTTTCAACTCTCGCCGGTAGCTTTATGACTTAAGGAGCAAGCATGACCCCTGAAATGGCGATTGAGCTATTCCGCGGTGCACTGTACATGGTGCTTATCATGGTGTGTGCCATTATTATTCCAAGTTTATTAATCGGCTTAGTTGTCGCTGTTTTTCAGGCTGCAACCTCTATTAACGAACAAACCTTAAGTTTTTTACCGCGTTTAATCGTAACGTTATTAGCATTGATGTTGTTCGGGCATTGGATGACGAGAATGCTAATGGAGTATTTTTACGAATTGATCGCGCGAATGCCTACGATATTGTATTGATGGTTTTATTTTAGTAAGCATAAGCTGATGTTATGGAATACCCAACTCAACTAGTTTTAGATTTTATAGCGACCTATTTTTGGCCCTATACTCGCATTTCAGCCATGTTAATGGTGATGTCTGTATTTGGGGCTCGTTTTGTGTCGCCAAAAATTCGACTTTATTTAGGGTTGAGTATCACCTTTGCTGCAATGCCAGCTATTCCCGCGATGCCATCTGACATTCAACTGGTCTCTTTTCAAGGCTTTATGATTACGGCAGAGCAACTCATTATTGGTGTTGCCATGGGGATGGTGACCGTCTTTGTTACCCAGACATTTGTATTGCTTGGGCAAATTTTAGGTATGCAATCAAGTTTAGGCTTTGCCTCAATGGTTGATCCTGCAAATGGTCAGAATACCCCTTTGCTTGGCCAATTGTTTATGTTCTTGTCTATCTTGTTCTTTTTGGGAACAGATGGTCATTTAGAAATGATCAATTTTGTAGTGATGAGTTTCACTACATTACCCGTCGGAATTGGAAAATTAACCAGCGTTGATTATCAATCCCTTGCAGGTTGGCTTGGCATAATGATGAAAGCCGGCTTAAGTATGTCTCTCTCTGGGATCATTGCTTTATTAACGGTTAACTTATCATTTGGTGTAATGACTCGTGCAGCACCTCAATTAAATATTTTCTCTTTGGGCTTTGCATTTGCACTACTGGTCGGATTATTGCTGACGTCTTATATCATTCTTGGTTTGTTTACCCATTACGACTTACATTGGGGTCGTGCAGAAGCCCAAATTTGTAGCTTGATAAGATTGGATTGCTAATGATTGAATTAAAAGTAGTGGAGGTCAGTCATGGCAGAAAGTGACGGTCAAGAACGCACCGAAGACGCCACGTCCAAACGCTTGCAACAAGCCAAAGATAAAGGGCAGGTTGCAAGGTCAAAAGAATTAGCGTCAGTATCGGTACTCGTCTGTGGTTCAGTGGCGTTAATGTGGTTTGGTGAAGATGTTGCCAAAGCCCTTTTCTCCATCATGGAACGTTTATTCTCCCTTTCTCGAGAAGAGATTTTTGACACCAATAAATTACTAGAAATTGTTGGCGGCGCATTAGGTGCATTAGTCTTTCCTGTATTATTGATACTGGTTACCTTGTTTGTTGCGGCATTAATTGGGGCTGCAGGTCTTGGTGGGATCAGTTTTTCAGCAGAAGCGGCGATGCCAAAACCATCGAAAATGAACCCAATGTCAGGCATTAAACGTATGTTTGGTATGCAAAGTTGGGTTGAGCTTTTAAAGTCGATCTTAAAAGTGTCACTTGTAGGAGGAACCGCCTTTCATTTGATCAATAAAAGTAAGGCCGATTTATTTCAACTGAGTTTAGATACTTATCCATCCAATATTTTCCATTCTCTTGATATTCTGTTGAATTTTATTCTATTAATAAGTTGTACTTTATTGATTGTGGTTGCGATTGATATACCTTTTCAAATTTGGCAACACGCGAATCAATTGAAAATGACAAAACAAGAAATTAAAGATGAATACAAAGAGACAGAAGGTAAGCCTGAGGTAAAAGGCCGTATTCGTATGTTGCAACGAGAAATGACACAGCGACGAATGATGGCAGATGTTCCCTCGGCGGATGTTATTGTTACCAACCCCGAACATTATTCAGTCGCTTTACGTTATGATCAAAGTAAAGACTCAGCACCAATTGTGGTGGCTAAAGGGGTTGATCATATTGCAATGAAGATCAGAGAAATTGCTCGTGAACATAATATTGATATATTGCCAGCACCACCGCTTGCTCGAGCGTTATACCACTCAACAGAAGTAGAACAACAAATCCCTGATGGGTTATTTGCGGCTGTTGCTCAGATCCTAGCATACATATTTCAGATGAAGCAGTATAAGAAAAAAGGTGGGACGAAACCTGAGCTTGATGAAGATACGTTAACCATTCCAGATGAGTTAAAGAAGTAGGAATAATGTAGTTATGCTATTTCTTTATAAATGCCAATTTTTTAGCATGCACTGGTGATGAATAGTCTGTAAGTCAGATGTATTTATACTTTCTGAATTAAACATAACCCCTAATTTAGAGTGCTTTTCTTTAGCATCAATATTTTTGATTTCGCCAGTAACCGTAATAGGATCGGTTGTTTCTAGTTCTATCGATACATTGACTTTCTGATTGATAAGATTGTCTGGATTCAACTTGGCTGGAAGTGAAATAGCACACCCCCCAACAGAAAAGTCAGTCATTAAGCCTGTAATGTTATGGCTTCCAACGGTTAAATTGCATGAAAACTTAGTTTCAAGGCGTTGATGAGTACGGATCTGTCTCATTGATATGCTGTTGGGTGCATGAAGGCAAATCATCTCCATTGGACGATAAATAACAGAGTGAACCTGTGTCCTAAATGCGATGACATCGCGATGCGTCGTATTGGTAATTGATCGAAAGGTAACTTCAGCGCCTTCTAGATAGATCTTATTAAACTCTAAAGGAGGTGACATAGGATATTCAATAAAGACGTATTGACCCTTTTTAAAGCCAATCAGAGTTGAACTTGCTTGGGCTGATTGACCATTAGGGCAAGTGATTTCGATAATGACTCTAGCACCAATATCCATTTTATTAAGTACGTTTTGATCAGTACTAAGTGATACGTCATTCATGTGGCTACCAAGTAAAAAACAAGCTTCTAATTATACAAATAACGATGTTATTTTCAATCTAGATTGTTATTTTCATTTGAAAATTAAGTGGTTAGCTCAAAAAGTTTACTTGTTGTTATCTCTGTCAGAAAAGTGGAAGATAAAGCCAAAAAAGTGACATTAATCTGGCTCGAAATTTGCTTTATTAGAAAGGTAATCATGTTATCAGTTATTTATTATTGATAATCGTCAGTAATAACGTCGAGTATAAGAAGCAAAAGTAATGAAATTTCAAATGCCCTTTCCAAATCAGCTATCTGGCTTAAAAGGTAAACGTATCCCGCCATTAGGTGCACCAATATTGGTGTTATCAACGTTAGCGATGGTTATATTACCAATACCTGCATTTTTACTCGATCTCATGTTTACTTTTAACATTGCTTTGGCAATGGTTGTGCTATTAGTCACCATCTATTCGCGTAGACCTCTTGATTTTGCTGCTTTCCCTACCATTCTTTTGGTCTCTACATTATTGCGTTTAGCATTGAACGTAGCCTCAACTCGAGTCGTACTCCTGCATGGCCATGAAGGTCCAGGAGCTGCAGGTAACGTCATCGATGCGTTTGGTAATGTTGTTATCGGTGGTAACTATGCGGTGGGTTTAATCGTATTTATTATCTTGATGATCATTAACTTTATGGTTGTAACCAAAGGTGCAGGACGTATTGCCGAAGTAAGTGCGCGTTTTACCTTGGATGCATTACCGGGTAAACAAATGGCGATTGATGCGGATTTAAACGCTGGACTGATCGATCAAGAACAAGCACGAACGCGTCGTTTTGAAGTAACAAAAGAGGCTGATTTTTACGGCTCAATGGATGGTGCGTCTAAATTCGTAAAAGGGGATGCCATTGCCGGTATTCTTATTCTTTTTATTAACATTATTGGTGGTCTGGCCATTGGTATGAGTCAGTTTGATCTTGGTTTTGGTGACGCGATTCAAATTTATACATTGTTAACCATTGGTGATGGTCTAGTTGCTCAGATCCCATCGTTACTATTGTCTATTGGTGCGGCGATCATGGTGACTCGTCAAAACACAGATGAAGATATGGGTGAGCAATTAGTATTCCAACTCGTTGATAATCCTAAAGCATTAATGGTGACCGCGGGTATTATGTTTGTGATGGGTATTGTCCCTGGAATGCCTCATTTCCCATTTATTCTTCTTGCCCTTCTTACGGGTATGTGGGCGTATTACCTGACTAAAAAGAAAGAGAAAGAGGGCGAAGATAAGAAAGCGGCCCCTCCAATGGAACTGTCATCATCTCAACCTAAAGAACTATCATGGGATGATGTGCAACCTGTTGATGTTATTGGATTGGAAGTCGGCTATCGATTAATTCCAATGGTAGACAAAGAACAAGGTGGTGAATTACTTGATCGTGTGAAAGGGGTTCGTAAGAAACTATCCCAAGATTTTGGTTTCTTAGTTCCAGCCGTACATATCCGAGATAATTTAGAGCTGCCACCAAACGTATACCGAATTACCTTAATGGGTGTTGCAGGCGGTGAAGCTGAAATTCGCCCAGATAAAGAATTAGCGATTAACCCCGGTCAAGTTTATGGGTCGATTGAAGGTGAACCAACCTTTGATCCCGCTTTTGGTTTAGAAGCCGTTTGGATCAATGGTGAACAAAGAGAGCACGCTCAAGCTCTTGGCTATACCGTTGTAGATGCAGCAACGGTGTTGGCGACACATTTAAGTCAATTATTAACAAATAATGCAGCGCAGTTGTTAGGTCATGAAGAAGTTCAAAACTTACTTGAGTTACTTTCACAAAGTTCCCCTAAACTGGTTGAAGGGCTAGTTCCAGATCAACTGCCGTTAGGTGCTGTTGTTAAAGTGCTTCAGAATTTATTGAATGAAGCAATTCCAGTTCGAGATATTAGAACTATTGTCCAAACTTTGTCGGAATATGCGCCAAAGAGTCAAGAACCTGACATTTTGACGGCCGCAGTTCGAATTGCATTAAAACGTCTAATTGTCCAAGAAATCAATGGTGTAGAGGCTGAAATGCCGGTTATTACATTAGTCCCTGAGTTGGAACAAATATTGCATCAAACAATGCAGGCATCAGGTGGTGAAACCACGGGAATTGAACCTGGATTGGCAGAACGTTTACAAGCCTCTTTAACTTTAGCGACTCAAGAGCAAGAGTTAAAAGGAGAGGCTGCCGTTTTATTAACTTCTGGGGTATTACGTTCGACATTAGCCAAGTTTGTTAAGAATACAATTCCTAACTTACGAGTGCTTTCTTATCAGGAAATACCAGATGAGAAGCAAATTAGAATAGTTCAAGCTGTTGGTCACTAACCGCGTCGACTTCATTTAGCGCAGGAATACGAAATTGAAAATTAAACGATTTTTTGCAAAAGATATGCGTTCAGCTCTAGTTCAAGTAAAAGAAGAACTAGGGAGTGATGCCGTTATTATGTCAACTAAGAAAGTAACGGGTGGTATTGAGATCGTTGCAGCTATCGACCCTAATTCGCAGCAGGGTTCATTTCCTACGAAAGCACCTCGTAAAATTGAAGAAGATAAAGTCAGTGTTGGAAAAGGGTCCATGACACGACGCTTTGCTAATATGATCAAACAATACGGTTCTAATAGCGGTTCGACTGCCCAAGAATCAGAACCTGCGAAAGCAGAAAGAGAAGAAGACAGCTTAGCCGCATTATTAAAGCGCCAATCTAAATTTCAGGGTCAACCTTCTAACTCTTATCAATCAATGACGTCTCAAACTCCAAAACTTGACACCTCAGGGATGACTCGTGCGATTCAAAGTAATCCTAATTTAGCGCACTTGATTTCTGATGAACCAATGAAACAGCAAAACAAGCCAGTACAACCAAGATTAGACCCTTCTCGTTATGAGAAAGGAAGACGAACAACACAAGAATCTAATGAAGATTTAGAGCACATGCGTTCAGAAATGTCGTCTATTCGTCGTTTATTAGAGCATCAAGTATCAGGCTTAATGTGGCAAGAAGTTGAGCGACGTGAGCCATTACGTGCAATGTTGATTAAACGTTTAGAAAAGATGGGTTTATCGGCAGAACTTGCTGACCAACTTGCGTGTTATATTCCAGAAGATACCGCGCCTAAAGATGCTTGGTCTGCACTGCTTAAACTACTTGCAGAGCAAATACCAACAGCGAAGGTAGATACATTATCTCGTGGTGGTATTGTTGCTTTGCTTGGCCCTACTGGGGTTGGTAAAACAACGACGATTGCAAAATTGGCTGCACGAGCAGCGATGGAGTATGGACCAGATCAAGTCGCGTTAGTCACAACAGATACGTTCCGAATTGGAGCCCAAGAACAGCTGGCTATTTATGGTCGTATTATGGGGTGTCCAGTCCGTATTGCTAAAGATGCAGATGAGCTTTCTTCTGTTTTATACCAATTACGTAATCGCCGTCTTATCCTTGTTGATACCGCAGGTATGGGGCAAAGAGATGTCCGATTAACAGAGCAACTTGATACATTAATGGAAAATAGCGGCTCAGAAATTAGCAGTTATTTAGTGATGCCAGCAACGGCACAGCGACGAGTATTACAAGAAACAATAGATCACTTTAAGCGCATCCCACTATCAGGGTGTATTTTAAGTAAGATTGATGAATCACTAAGTTTAGGCGAATTAATTAGCGTGACAATTGAAAATGGACTGCCAATAGCCTATATAGCAAATGGACAGCGAGTACCTGAAGATATTGTACTGGCTCAACCAAAATACTTAGTAGCAAAAGCAAATGAATTACTAGAAAAAACGACGGAAAAGGACCCTCATTTCTGGAATAGTGAAATGCCAGAGGCAGACAATTTATGATTGATAATAATATATACGATCAGGCTAGCGGATTACGACGACTGACGAAACCTACGTTAACTAAAGTAGTTGCCGTAACGGGTGGTAAAGGCGGCGTAGGTAAAACAAACGTAACATTGAATTTAGCACTATCACTTGCGCAGCAAGGAAAGAAAGTGATGGTGTTGGATGGCGATCTTGGCTTAGCAAATATAGATATTATGCTTGGTGTTCGAACGCATAAAAATTTAGGACACGTCCTTAGTGGAGAATGCGAACTTGCGGATATTATCGTTGAAGGCCCATACGGCGTTAAGATAATACCAGCGACATCAGGTTCTAAATCAATGGCTGAATTAAGTCCTGCGCAGCATGCCGGTTTAATTCGTGCCTTCAGTAGTTTAGAAGACAACATTGATGTGCTTTTAATTGATACCGCTGCAGGTATATCGGACATGGTAACGAGTTTTGCTCGTGCTGCTCAAGATGTACTTGTTGTTGTTTGTGATGAACCAACATCAATAACGGATGCTTACGCCTTAATTAAACTATTAAGTCGTGAGCATAATGTACAGCGTTTTAAAATCGTTGCGAACATGGTGAGAAGTTACCGAGAAGGTCGTGAATTATTTGCTAAATTAACCTTAGTGACTGATCGTTTCCTATCTGCAAATATGGAATTGGTGGCTTGTATACCGTTGGATGAAAAAGTTCGCTTAGCTGTTAGAAAACAAAAAGTTGTTGTTGATGCTTATCCTCGCTCTCCAGCAGCATTAGCGATGAAATCATTAGCGAATAAAGTGGTTACTTGGCCAGTACCAAGATCACCAAGCGGTCATTTGGAATTCTTCGTGGAAAAATTATTACGAGGAGACAATGCAGGTGAAGTCGAGGACGATTATGTCTAATGGGCTAACTTACGATCATAAAGGCATCGTTAACAGTCAGAAAGCGTTTTTAGAGCGTTACTCTGATTTAGTGAAACGAATTGCTCACCATTTAATGGCAAGATTACCGGCGAGCGTGCTAGTTGATGATCTTATTCAGTCAGGCATGATCGGTCTGTTAGAAGCTCAACAGAATTACGATGGCAGTAAAGGTGCAAGTTTTGAAACTTACGCTGGGATCCGAATTCGCGGTTCGATGTTGGATGAAATCCGACGTGGTGATTGGGTTCCTCGTTCTGTTCACAAAAACAGTCGTATGGTTAATTCTGCAATTAAAGCACTTGAGGCTAAACTTTCTCGTGAACCGGTCGATAAAGAGATAGCAGAATATTTAGAATTACCGTTAAACCAATATTATCAGATACTTAATGATGTAAATTGCGGTAAACTAGTCGGTATGGAAGATTTAGGTGTTTCTGATGATGTGATTACAACAGAAGAAAACGCTAACGATAATATTCCCTTTCAGGGTGTTGCCGATGAGCACTTTAGGGTCGCTCTTGTGAAAGCGATTAAAACGCTTCCAGAAAGAGAAGCCCTTGTTTTATCTCTTTATTATGATGAAGAGCTAAACCTAAAAGAAATTGGTGCGGTGATTGGTGTCAGCGAGTCTCGCGTCAGCCAAATTCACAGCCAATCAATGCAACGACTACGAGCCAAGTTATCAACTTGGACGGTAGAATAATTAAATCCCGTTACTTGCCCTCACTGGAGGCGATTTTGAATAAAAACATGAAGATCCTTATTGTTGACGACTTCTCAACAATGCGCCGTATTGTAAAAAACTTACTACGTGACTTAGGTTTTAATAACACCCAAGAAGCAGATGATGGGTTAACCGCATTGCCATTGCTTAAAAAGGGCGGTTTTGATTTTGTAGTAACAGATTGGAACATGCCAGGAATGCAAGGGATCGATTTGCTAAAAATGATTCGTGCTGATAACGAATTAAAGCATTTACCAGTATTGATGATCACTGCTGAAGCAAAGCGTGAGCAGATAATTGAAGCCGCTCAAGCTGGTGTAAATGGTTACATTGTTAAGCCATTCACAGCCGCAACATTGAAAGAAAAACTAGACAAAATTTTTGACCGTTTATAAGAAAATGTTGTGCTGTAAGGATTAGCCAGAAAATGATTTCATTAACCGATGCCAAAGAGCTTGTCGCTTTATTAGAAGCGGGTAAGCAAGAAGAAGCGGATCAAATAGTCGCTTCATTAACGGTTGTTAACGAACCTCCAATGCTGCAAGAAATAGGTTTTTTAACTCGTGACCTTCATGAGTCATTGAAGAACTTTAAACTCGATCATCGAGTGGTCACTATCGCTAATGATGAGATCCCTGATGCACGTAATCGTTTGCAATATGTGATTGATAAAACGGAAATGGCAGCCAATAAAACCATGGATGCGGTTGATCGTTCATTTCCTATTGCTGACGAGTTGCATGAGGGGCTACTTCAAGTTCGCCCTCAATGGAATAGCTTAATGAAAGGCAGAATTGAGTTGACTCAATTTAAAGCGTTATGTCACAACATTGATGGCCTACTTACTCAAGTTGAAGGGAACAGTTCAGAGCTACGTAATGAACTGACCAACATCTTAATGGCGCAAGATTTTCAAGATCTTACCGGTCAAATTATTAAACGAGTAATTACCTTAGTTCAAGAAGTTGAAGACCGATTGGTTGATATTTTGACGTTGTTTAAAGTAGAAGAGCGACTTGCTGAACAAGATGAACTCAATAAGCCTTCTAAGGCAGAAGGACCTATTTTAAATCCACATGAACGTGAAGATGCAGTTGCATCTCAAGATGATGTTGATGACCTATTAGCCAGTTTAGGATTTTAGAGGAATATTATGAGCTTTGAAATGGATGAAGACATCCTGCAAGATTTCTTAATTGAAGCAGGAGAAATTCTTGAGCTACTTTCTGAACAATTAGTTGAATTAGAAAAACGTCCTGACGATTCTGATTTGTTAAATGCTATTTTCCGAGGTTTTCATACTGTAAAAGGGGGAGCTGGCTTCCTTTCATTAACAGAGCTGGTTGATGTCTGTCACGGCGCTGAAAATGTGTTCGACATTCTTAGAACAGGTAAGCGTAAAGTTACTTCTGAGTTAATGGACACCATTTTAGAAACGCTGGATAGCGTAAATGTCATGTTCAGTTCAGTTCAAAATGGTGAGGTTGTCGATCCTGCGGAACAACGACTATTAGATTTACTTCATGATCTAAGTAAACCTGCGACAGAAGCTGAAGTATCTACAACGACAATGGTTGAGCCTATTATTGCTCAAGAACCCGTTGTGGAAAACACGATTCATGATTCAGTGGATGATATTACAGAAGATGAATTTGAAAAGTTATTAGATGAATTGCACGGCAAAGGTGCAGCTCCATCAAGTGCTTCTTCAACGCCAAAAGTACCACTTACTCCAGTCATGGACAGTGCCGCTGATGGAGACATTACAGATGATGAATTTGAACGATTACTTGATGAGCTTCATGGTTCAGGTCAAAGCCCAAGCAAGTCAACTATCGTACAAACACCAGTAGCACCAATTACTAATATTAAGTCTGTTGATGAAACCTTAGCGGGTGCTCCAGATTTGATGAGTGATGATGAGTTTGAAAAACTGTTAGATCAACTGCATGGTTCAGGAAAAGGACCAACAGATGAAGAGCTTGATCAAGCCGTAAAACCAGCGGCAGCAATGGCTCCGGCGGCGCCTGCACCAATAGTGAAAGAAGAACCAACACGAACAACAGCGCCAGCACCAACAAGAACTCAAGCACCAGAAGCAAAGCCTGTAGCAAAAGCACCTGCTAAACCACAAGCTAAACCTCAAGCAGAAAGCACGGTTCGTGTTGATACATCAACGCTTGATAGCATTATGAACATGGTTGGTGAATTGGTTCTAGTGCGTAACCGTTTAGTGAGCTTAGGCTTAAATAGCAATGACGAAGAAATGTCAAAAGCGGTTTCAAATCTTGATGTCGTTACTGCTGACATCCAAGGCGCAGTAATGAAAACTCGTATGCAACCGATCAAGAAAGTATTTGGTCGTTTTCCTCGAGTTGTACGAGATCTTGCACGTACACTGAAAAAAGATATCGTGCTTGAAATGCGTGGAGAAGAAACTGATTTAGATAAGAATCTAGTTGAAGCGCTTGCCGATCCACTTGTTCACTTGGTGCGTAACTCTGTGGACCATGGTATTGAAATGCCGGATGTTCGAGCTAAAGCCGGTAAAGAACGAACTGGTAAGGTTATCTTATCTGCCTCTCAAGAAGGTGATCATATACTGCTGAGTATCATCGATGATGGTGGCGGTATGGACGCGGACAAACTTCGTGGTATTGCCGTTACTCGTGGTTTGATGGACAGTGATGCGGCGTCTCGTTTAACCAATAAAGAATGTTATAACCTTATTTTTGCACCAGGTTTCTCGACTAAAACTGAAATTTCAGAAATTTCAGGTCGTGGTGTTGGTATGGACGTAGTGAAAACAGCGATCAACCAATTAAATGGGTCAATTGACATCGATTCAAGCATGGGTGAAGGCACCAAAATTGTTATTAAAGTGCCCTTAACTTTAGCTATTTTACCAACGTTAATGGTTGGGGTTGCTAATCAACCATTTGCTTTGCCGTTAGCTAGCGTTAATGAAATATTCCATCTTGATTTATCGAAGACAAATGTCGTTGATGGGCAATTAACAACTATTGTTCGTGAAAAGTCGATCCCATTATTCTTCTTGCAAGATTGGTTAGTTCCTCGTTCTCGTCAAACAGAGCGTAAAGGGTTAGCTCATGTTGTGATTATTCAATTAGGAGCGCAACGAGTTGGTTTCGTTGTTGATACATTAATTGGACAAGAAGAAGTCGTGATTAAACCGCTTGATGAATTACTGCAAGGCACGCCAGGAATGGCAGGTGCAACCATTACTTCTGATGGTCATATTGCATTGATCCTTGATGTTCCAAATTTGCTAAAGCGTTACGCCGTTCGCACGCGCTAATGCACAAGGACTGACATGGCAATAAAAGTATTAGTTGTAGATGATTCTAGTTTTTTTCGTCGCAGAGTAAGTGAAATCATTAATGCAGATCCTCGTCTTGAAGTTATCGACGTAGCGGTTAATGGTAAAGAAGCGGTAGAAAAAGCAAAATTATTAAAACCTGATGTCATTACTATGGATATTGAGATGCCAGTCATGGATGGCATCTCAGCAGTAAGAGAAATAATGAAGGTCTGTCCAACACCGACCTTGATGTTTTCTTCTCTTACTCATGATGGCGCAAAAGCAACGCTGGACGCATTAGATGCTGGCGCGTTAGATTTTTTACCAAAGAAATTTGAAGATATCGCGCGCAATAGAGATGAAGCGGTTAGTTTATTGCAAAAACGCATTGCTGAAATTGCTCGTAAGAAATTGTTTATGCGTCGTCCTGCTTTGGCTGCGCAAACGACAACATTGACGCCGCGTCCAACCGTTCGTGCTAACGCATCAACGGTGGTTCCCGCTAAAGCGGCTCCTGTGGCACCAATAGCGCAGCGTTTTAAAGCAACAGGTAAAAAATATCAGTTAACCGCGATAGGGACTTCAACGGGAGGTCCTGTTGCATTACAAAAAATATTAACGGCAATTCCGGCTAACTACCCGCATCCGATTATTTTAGTCCAGCATATGCCAGCAACATTCACTGCAGCGTTTGCTTCGCGTTTAAATAATCTTTGTAAGATCCAAGTAAAAGAAGCCGCCGATGGTGATGTACTAAAACCTGGTTGTGCTTATCTTGCTCCTGGTGGCTTACAAATGATGATAGATGGCCGCCCTGGTTCTTCTCGTTTGAAGATTTTAGATGGCGGAGAACGCATGAATTACAAGCCTTGTGTTGATATTACTTTTGGTTCAGCCGCTAAGGTGTATGGCGATAAAGTACTTTCTATGATCTTAACTGGTATGGGAGCGGATGGTCGTGAAGGCTGTCGTATGCTTAAGGCCGCAGGATCAACCATTTGGTCTCAAGATGAAGAAAGTTGCGTTGTTTATGGTATGCCTCAAGCAATAGATAAAGCAGGTTTATCATCAGAAAGTTTACCGTTAGAACGCGTAGCGGAAAGAATCCTGACTGAAGTCGGATTAAAGTAGGAAAATATAAATGATTGTCTGGAGCATAGCGAACCAGAAAGGTGGAGTGGGAAAAACGACAACAACTATCACACTCGCCGGTTTATTAAGTCAGCGTGGTAAACGTGTGTTGTTGGTTGACACAGACCCTCATGGCTCCTTAACAACCTATCTTGGGTATGACTCAGACAATTTGCCGTGTAGCTTATTTGAACTGTTTCAATTACCGACGTTAAATAAAGCGACGATAACGCCGTTTGTTTTAAAAAGTGACATTCCTGGGTTGGATCTTATTCCAGCGCATATGTCTTTGGCTACTCTTGATCGTGTTATGGGAAACCGTAATGGTATGGGGTTAGTATTAAAGCGAACATTAAAAGCCTTAGAAGATGACTATGATTACGTATTAATTGATTGCCCACCTATTTTAGGGGTGATGATGGTGAATGCGTTAGCAGCAAGTACACGTGTACTCATTCCAGTACAAACCGAATTCTTAGCGATGAAAGGTTTAGAAAGAATGATGAAAACATTGAATATAATGCAGCGAAATAAGCCATCTTTGTTTGATGTAACCATTATTCCAACGATGTACGACAAACGCACAAATGCTTCATTACAAACATTAATGGAATTGAAGTCTCTCTACCCAGAGCAAGTATGGGCTTCAGCTGTCCCTATTGATTCTCAGTTTAGAGATGCGAGTTTAAAAAGAATGCCGCCGTCATTTGTTTCCCCAAATAGTCGTGGTGTTTTTGCTTACAAAACATTATTGAATTATTTAGAGCGATTAGCTTAATGGCTGAGTTTAAAAAACTGACCAGTGAGGAAGCTCTTGATGACTATTTTTCATCACTGTTAAATGCAGAGGTTATTGAACTGACCCCTGTTATTGAAGAAATTGTTTTTGTAAAACCAGAGATTACATGGCATTCAAATTCAGTCACGGTAGAAGAGCCAGAGCCACAATATCAACCACAATTTTCAGCAAGTGTTGATGACAGTGATGATTATCCATTTGAGTTGCCACAGCTAGAAGATGTTCAGCGTTTACTGAGCCAATTAGAAAGCTCTCAGATTGAAGCTCAAATAGAGATAGATGCATTAATACTCGAAGATGTAGAGTTCAACGTTAATATTGAACCAATCCCAATATTGGTAGCAGAAGAAACTAAGAGTGAAACTGAAGACATACCAGAAGAAAATCTTGATCTTTCTGCATGGGATTTGTCAGATAAAATCACAGTAGCGCCTTCTTCTGAGGCGGAAATTGAAGAGCCTCAACCGGTTGAAAATACGCTTGCTACGATTGATGAAAATCAAGATGACACAACAGAGGTTCAATTAGAAACCAAAGCAGGCAAAGCACCACCGCCAAGTGGTTTAGATTGGGAAAATGTTGAGCATGACAACGAATTTCAAGTGTTATTTTTTGAAGTAATCGGTGTTACTTTTGCCGTTCCATTAGCTCAATTAGGGGGAATTCATCAAATCACTGAGTTGAATCACTTAATCGGTCGTCCTGATTGGTATCTTGGATTGCAAAATAACAAAGAAACTCAAGTTGATGCCCTTGATACTGCTAAGTGGGTTATGCCACAAAGTATCAAAGATGACAGCTATAAAGATGATTACCAATACCTAGTTATGCTTGGAGAAAGCAAATGGGGTTTAGCGTGTAATGCGCTCGCTGGGACTGAAAATATCACTAGCGATCGAATTCGCTGGCGTGAAACCGCGGGGAAGCGACCGTGGTTGTCAGGAATGGTAAAAGATAAGATGTGTGCCTTGATTCATGTTGAGGCGATGATTACGATGCTTAATGCCGGTCTCGACATTAAGGGAATAGAGTAAGATAACTCTAAAGAGGACGAGGAAAGAAGATGTCTCAGATTAATGAAGTAGGGATCCGTAAAGATCAAGTTAATGATGAAGTATTGCAGTGGGTAACGTTTCAACTAGAAGAAGAAACTTACGGTATTAATGTAATGCAAGTGCGCGAAGTATTGCGTCATACTGAAATTGCACCAGTACCGGGTGCTCCAGATTACGTTCTAGGTATCATTAATCTTCGCGGTAATGTAGTCACAGTTATTGATACTCGTTCACGTTTTGGTTTAATGCAGGGTGAGATTACGGATAATACACGTATTATTGTTATCGAATCTGAGCGTCAAGTTATCGGTATCCTTGTTGATAGTGTTGCGGAAGTTGTATACTTACGTTCATCAGAGATTGACACTACGCCAAGTGTTGGCACGGAAGAAAGCGCTAAGTTCATCCAAGGCGTTAGCAACCGTGATGGCAAGTTACTTATCTTGGTAGACCTAAATAAACTTTTGTCTGAAGACGAATGGGATGACATGGCAAGCCTATAATGGTTGATATATTAACTCAGCTCTCAGAGCTATTTGCAGTAACAGCAATGATCTTAGTTCTTGTGGTTTTTTTTATTTTAAATCGCAAGAATAAACAGTTAGTCACGGAATTTACGCTAGCTCAAAAACAAAATAAACAACTTCAAGATGAACAACAAAAGCTAAATAAGCAATTTGTTGAATTTCGTACTGGTTCTATTAATTTAGGGCAGCAAGTTGCTGAATTGACTAAATTAAGTCAACATTTTGATGATCGTTTAAATGAGCTAGAGAATACAGATGTCGACAGTCGTTTGTATTCAAGAGCCAATAAATTGGTTCAGTTAGGTGCTGGTATTAACGAGTTAATGGAGGAGTGTGAATTGCCTAAAGCAGAAGCCGAGTTAATGATGTCTTTACAAGCCAAAATTGCAAAAGGCAAAGGTTCTATCCCGCCATTACGATTGGAAGACGAAGATTAATATTCGGCTCCCATCTTAAAAAATGAATAAGCTCCTCATTTGAGGGGCTTTTTTTACGCCTATAGAAAAAGTGATTTATGATTAAAATATCAAAGTAACCATAAAGTGGTATTTGTTTATCTTTTCAGTAACCAGTTGATACCCTTATAGATTATAAGGTATTTAAAAAATGAAACGAAAGGACATACTTATTTACTTATCTATCTAAATAGATTTGTTTTATATCTAAGTTTCATCGTTTTTGCTGTGCTAGAATGCCGATAATATTTTTTAACAATAGACAGTTATGCTAGAAATTCGCAACGTAACCTGTATTCGAGATGAACGCGTTTTATTTGAACAGCTCAGTTTTACCATATCTAGTGGTGAGCTAATCCAAATTGAAGGGCAAAATGGTGCAGGTAAAACAACATTACTTCGCATTATTGCAGGGTTAGGTTATGCGGATGAAGGTGATATCTATTGGAATGGAGAATTAACCAAGAAAAACCGTGAAGAATTTCATTCAAACTTACTTTTTCTTGGTCATCATACTGGCGTTAAGCGAGAGCTAACCACCTTTGAAAATCTCGCATTTTATCAATCGATGCATAATAATTACGATGAAGCAGCAATTTGGGATGCTTTGGCTCGTGTTGGATTAGCAGGCAGAGAAGATGTTTCTGCTGGTCAATTATCAGCAGGACAGCAACGTCGCGTTGCATTAGCTCGTCTTTGGTTAAGCAACCATAAATTATGGATTTTAGATGAACCGTTAACTGCGATTGATAAACAAGGTGTGAAAGTACTTGAGCAGTTGTTTATGGATCATGTGAAGCAGGGTGGTATTGTTTTATTGACCACTCACCAGGATTTATTTAAAGACAGCGATAAATTGAAAAAAATAAGATTAGGTGAGTAGATGCTGACTTCAATGACAACCATTATTCGACGTGAATTATTAATCGCATTTCGTCGTAAAGCAGATGTACTTAACCCTTTGTGGTTTTTTATTATCGTCATCACTCTTTTCCCATTGAGTATTGGTCCTGAACCGATGCTATTAGCGCGTATTGCTGCTGGTATTGTATGGGTTGCCGCTCTTTTATCGGCGTTACTTTCTTTAGAGCGATTATTTAGAGATGATTTTTCAGATGGCTCTTTAGAGCAAATGATGTTGATGCCAACGCCTTTATCTGTTCTTGTTCTTGCTAAAGTGTTCGCTCATTGGGTTTTGACTGGCTTGCCTCTTATTATTATTAGCCCATTACTTGCTATTTTATTGTCTTTAGATTTCAATTCTTGGTTAGCCATCGTGTTAACTTTATTGCTTGGTACGCCAACATTAAGCTTTCTTGGTGCGGTTGGTGTCGCATTAACGGTAGGATTACAGAAAGGGGGGGTGTTATTAAGCCTTCTTATTCTACCTTTATATATACCAGTTCTAATTTTTGCTACATCAGCGATTGATGCTGCTAGCCTAGGTATGGCTTATAATGGTCAATTAGCTATTTTAGGCGCTCTTTTTATGGGCTCCGCAACACTGACTCCTTTTGCCATTAGTTCGGCACTGCGAGTGAGTGTTCAATAAACATAATTATAATTTTATATTTGAAGTAAGTGAGATAAACCAATGTGGAAATGGCTTCATCCTTACGCTAAACCTGAAAAAGCGTATCAATTAAGTACCACGCTATTGCCGTGGTTTGCGGTGATTTCAATCATTAGCTTAACGGTGGGAACCATTTGGGGTCTAGCCTTCGCGCCTTCTGATTATCAACAAGGTGATAGTTTCAGAATTATCTATATTCATGTTCCTTCTGCTATCTTGTCGATGGGGGCCTACATGTCGATGGCAATCGCCGCTTTTATCGGTCTCGTATGGCAATTTAAATTGTCTGATATGGCAGCTGCGGCAATGGCTCCTATTGGCGCTGTATTTACCTTTATTGCATTATTAACCGGTGCTGTTTGGGGTAAACCAATGTGGGGTGCATGGTGGGTATGGGATGCACGTTTAACCTCTGAGCTTATTCTTCTTTTCTTATACTTAGGGGTGATTGCGCTTTATAGTGCATTTGATGATCAACGAACCGCTGCTCGTGCTGCTGGTATTCTTGCTATTGTTGGTGTCATTAACCTACCTATTATTCATTTCTCAGTAGAGTGGTGGAATACGCTTCATCAAGGTGCAAGTATCACCAAGTTTGATAAACCTTCCATTTCTTCAGATATGTTGTGGCCTTTATTATTAAATATTATTGGTTTTGCAACTTTCTTTGGTTCTGTGACTCTTATTCGCTTTAGGAATGAAATTTTAGCAAAAGAGAGTCATCGTCCTTGGGTTAGAGCATTGGTAGAATCAAAATCTACTGCATCTAAATAACGAGAGATAAAGGAATTATTGTCATGCATTTTGATACATTCAGTGATTTTTTAGCCATGGGCGGTTATGCCGTGTATGTATGGGGCGCATTTGGTGCCACTTTTCTCTCATTATTCTGGATTTTATTTTCTAGCTTAGGCAAGCGTCGCCAATTGCTAAAAGAAATTGAACAGAAAATGGCACGAGAAGAACGAATTAAAAAAGCAAAAACTATGGAGAACACACTATGAATCCAAGACGTAAAAAACGCCTAGGATTGATCCTTGCTCTATTCTTTGGGGTCAGTGCAACGGTTGGCTTGATGATTTATGCATTGAATCAAAATATGGATTTATTCTATACCCCAACGGAACTCGTTAACGGTAAACCTGATGGCACTAAACCTGAGGTTGGTCAACGTCTTCGTATTGGTGGGATGGTTGTCGCTGGTACTGTAAAGCGTGACAGCGAATCTTTAGAAGTTTCATTTAAAGTTGCCGATATTGGTCCAGAAGTTACGGTTACTTATAGCGGTATTCTTCCTGATTTATTCCGTGAAGGGCAAGGTATTGTAGCGCAAGGTGTTCTTGTCGATGCAACCACAGTTAAGGCTCATGAAGTACTGGCAAAACATGATGAAGAGTACATGCCGCCTGAAGTTGCAGAAGCAATGAAGAAAACGCATGAGCCACTTCAATACACAGATCAACAAAAACAAGGAACAGGTCAATGATCGCAGAACTCGGTCATTTTGCCTTAATTGCTTCTTTAGGACTTTCCATCCTATTGAGTATATTGCCAATATACGGTGTAAGCCGTGGCAATAAAGCATTAATGCAAAGTGCAAGACCATTGTCGTGGGGTATGTTCTTACTCCTTGGCTTATCATTTGGGATCTTAATGTGGGCGTTCTACATTAATGATTTTACCCTGCAATACGTAGCAAGTAACTCAAACAGCTTACTTCCTTGGTACTACCGTTTAACGGCAGTTTGGGGTGCTCACGAAGGGTCATTATTGCTTTGGGTTCTTATCCAAGCAGGTTGGACTGTAGCCGTTGCTACCTTTAGCCGTGGGATGCCACAAGAATCTGTTGCTCGTGTATTAGCGGTAATGGGGTGGATTAACGTCGGTTTCTTACTGTTCATTATCCTTACATCAAATCCATTCTTACGTACTCTGCCATTCTTCCCAATTGATGGTCGTGACTTAAATCCGCTTCTACAAGATCCGGGTCTAATCATTCACCCACCAATGCTATACATGGGTTATGTAGGTTTCTCTGTTGCGTTCTCTTTTGCAATCGCGTCTTTAATGGCAGGTCGTTTAGATACGGCTTGGGCTCGTTGGTCTCGTCCTTGGACAATCGCGGCATGGTCATTCCTAACGGTAGGTATCTCTCTAGGTTCGTGGTGGGCATATTATGAACTTGGCTGGGGTGGCTGGTGGTTCTGGGATCCAGTAGAAAACGCATCATTCATGCCTTGGCTTGCTGGTACTGCATTAATGCACTCATTAGCGGTAACAGAGAAGCGTGGTACGTTTAAAGCGTGGACAGTGTTACTTGCGATCTTAGCGTTCTCATTAAGTTTATTAGGCACTTTCCTTGTTCGTTCAGGCATCTTAGTATCGGTTCACGCCTTTGCTTCTGATCCATCGCGAGGCATGTTCATTCTTGGTTTCCTAGTCATGGTAATCGGTGGTTCACTGCTATTGTTTGCATTGAGAGGAGCGTCAATACGAGCTCGTGGTAATTTCTCACTGTTCTCTCGTGAAAATGCCTTATTAGCAAACAACACGTTATTGATGACCGCATTAGTGGTGGTTCTTGTTGGTACGTTACTGCCGTTAGTTCATAAACAACTTGGTTTAGGTTCTGTATCTATTGGTGCACCCTTCTTTGATATGTTGTTTGCGTGGTTGATGATCCCATTTGCTTTCTTAATGGGGATTGGTCCACTGATCCGCTGGAAACGTGACAACTTAGGTCATTTAGCAAAACGCATGGTAATTACAGGCGCTATCACAGTTCCTCTAGCTGCTGTCTTTATGGTTATTTTTGCAGATAGATTCCAATTCATGCCATACCTTGGTTGGATGATGTCTATTTGGATTGTGATCTTACACGGTTTTGAATTGCATGAACGTGCAACTCACCGTCATACGTTCTTTGTTGGTTTAACTAAATTAGGTCGCAGTCACTGGGCAATGATGTTTGCACACATTGGTCTAGCCGTAAGTATTATCGGTATTGCAATGGTACAAAACTACAGCATTGAAAAAGATGTACGTTTAGCACCAGGTGAGCATATTGAAATGAACGGATACCAGTTCTACTTTGCCGGTGTGCGTGATACTGACGGTCCTAACTATGACGGTTATACCGCTGATTTTGATATCACTCTTGATGGTAAGGCGATTAATACCCTTCATGCTGAAAAGCGTTTTTATGAAACCTCAGGTTCTATGATGACAGAAGCAGCAATTGATCGTGGTTTTACTCGTGATCTATACATCGCAATGGGTGAGCGTTTGGATGATAACCGTTCATGGGCTGTACGTATTTACTACAAACCATTCGTACGTTGGATCTGGGCTGGTACATTATTTATGGCGATTGGTGGCATATTAGCGTTATCTGATAAGCGCTACCGTTTCCGTAAAACAGCAAAAAAACAGGAAGCTTAAATCATGAATAAGAACTTTTTATTTGCACCTCTAGCTCTGTTTTTAATTTTAGTTGCCGTGTTTGCTACTCAGTTAACACGTAACTCAAATGGTGATGATCCAACCAAACTCGAGTCAGTGTTAGTTGGTAAGCACGTACCAGAATTTCGCTTAGAAGATTTGGCGGAAGAAGGTAAATTGTATGATCAAAACATCTTTAAGGGTGAACCTTTACTATTAAACGTATGGGCGACGTGGTGTCCAACGTGCTATGCAGAACACCAATATCTAAATACCCTTGCAACTCAGGGCGTTAAGATCATCGGTATGAACTACAAAGATGAGAGAGCGGGTGCGGTTCAATGGTTGAGAGAGCTTGGTAACCCGTATCTAATCACTCTATTTGATGGTGATGGCATGCTAGGTATGGATTTGGGTGTGTACGGCGCACCTGAAACCTTCTTAATCGACAGCAATGGTATTGTTCGTTACCGTCACGTTGGTGATGTGAATGATCGCAATTGGAATGAAGTATTAAAACCAATGTACGATCAACTTGTTGCGGAGGCTAAATAATGAACAATAGCTTACGTAAATGGGGTCTTCGTAGTTTTGCTGCCATCGCATTGAGTTTCTTTGCGGTGCAAGCAAGTTATGCAACGATTGACCTATATAAGTTTGATTCACCAGAACAAGAACAGCAATTTAAAGAACTAGGACAAACACTGCGTTGTCCTAAGTGTCAGAACAATAACATTGCTGATTCAAGTGCTGAGCTTGCTCAAGACATGCGCCATAAAGTGTATGAAATGACGAAAGCTGGAAAAACAGACGAACAAATCGTTGCTTATATGATTGATCGTTACGGAAATTTCGTAACTTACGATCCGCCATTAACCGCAGGCACATTAATTTTATGGTTAGGGCCATTAGGTGTACTTGTGTTTGGTTTTGGTTTTATTGTCCTTCGTAGCCGAAAGAGTAAAACCGTGATAGAAGCGAATTCAGAAGAGTGGGATAACGAACATGAAGAACGTTTGAACGCACTATTAGATGAGAATAACAATGAAGATGGGAAGGTAAACAAATGACTTTGTTTTGGATTTCGACCTTAGCCCTAATTTTTGTTGGTGTGGTATTTATCGTTCTTCCTTTATGGAAAGCAAGAGAGCAAGATGATGAAGCCCGCCGAGATGAATTGAACAAAGCGTTCTATAAAGATCGCTTAGCTGAACTGAAAGAAGAAGATGCCGAAGGCCTAGTAAATAATCAAGATGAGTTAATTACAGAGCTAAAACAATCATTGCTTGATGACATTCCAGCGAAAGAAAAAGCACAGCAAGATAACCTAAATGCACGATTGTTTATCCTGCCTTCTGTCATTATCTTTATTGTAATTACTTACGGTTTATACTTTAAGTTTGGCAATATCGATAAGATTGAAAAATGGCAAGAAGTAAGTGCACGCTTACCTGAACTGTCTAAGCAATTAATGAACCCTGAAGGCGTTTCTCTTAGCGATTCAGAAATGACAAACCTAACATTGGCATTACGTACTAAATTACATAATGAACCAAAAGACGCGATGGGTTGGTTCCTATTGGGTCGTATTGGTATGTCAAATCGAGATATCGATACGTCGGTAGGTGCGATGAAAAAAGCGTATGCACTAGAACCAACAAACGTTGAGATTAAATTGGGTTATGCTCAAGCGTTAATGCTTTCGGGTGATGATGCAAAAGCAGAACAAGCTAAGAAAATGCTAAAACAAGTACTTCGTAGTGACTCAACCAACTTACGTGCATTATCGTTATTAGCGTTCAGTTCGTTTGAGCGTCAAGATTATAAAGGTGCCGTTTCAGCATGGAAAGCAATGCAAATGCTGATTGGTCCTGATGATTCTCGCTATGAAATGTTGACTCGTAGTATTGAGCGTGCTCAATCTAAGATTAACCCAGAAGCGAGCCTAGATAAGCAAGTACCGATTACGATTAACCTAGGCAGCAATGTAACGCTACCTTCGCAAGGTGTTGTGATTGTATCCATCCATCCTGCTGATGGGTCAGCAATGCCTGTAGCCGCAGCTCGTATCCCATTAAGTCGTTTCCCGCTTAAAATCATGATGTCAGATGACAACAATATGATTGAGCAGCGTAAACTGTCTGATATGCCTAACTTTATTGTTCGAGCTCGTATCGATCAAGATGGTAATGTATCGACTAAAGAGGGCGATTGGTATGGTGAAAGCACAGTAAGTACATTAGGTAAAAATGTATCTGTTGAGATTGATAAGCAATACTAATATCTCTTAACAAGTGGCATACTACGGCGGGTAGGAGCATTTAGCTTCTGCCCGTTTTTTTACATATAAACTATAATAATATTAATAAAAGCTAGGCAAGGTGTATTGTGCTTAAAAGAATATGGATATCTTGTTCATTATTGTTTTTTATTGCAGGGTGTTCTCAAACCCCAAAGCAAGACAATGATGAATTAGAAACAACCGAAGTCGTAGTGGTTGAATATGATGACTCTCATCATGGGGATCCCTTAGAGGGATTTAACCGTACCATGTGGGATCTTAACTACGATATATTAGACCCCTATTTAGTGCGTCCAGTTTCTGTTACTTATGTCGATTACACACCCACGCCGGTTCGGATGGGTATCGCCAATTTCTTAGCTAATTTAGATGAACCATCAAGCATGATAAATAATCTGTTGATGGGTAATGGTGAAGTCGCATTGGTGCATTTTAATCGCTTTTGGTTAAACACAACGCTAGGTTTAGTCGGTTTAATTGATATTGCCAGTGCGGCGGACATCAATAAACCAGACAGTAAATCTTTTGGTGATGCACTTGGTCATTATGGTGTCGGTAATGGGCCTTACTTTATGTTACCTGGATATGGACCATGGACATTGCGTGAAGCAGGGGACTTTGTTGATGGGCTTTACATGCCGTTATCTTATTTAAACTTTTGGCAAGGTTTAGGGAAGTGGGGTTTAGAGGGCATGGAATCTCGCGTTCAGCTTATCTCGCAAGAACCTATGTTAGAAGCATCACCTGATCCATACGTATTAACGCGTGATGTGTATTTACAACGCCAAGATTTTAAAGCAGAAGTTGAACCCGAAGTAGACTTAGAAGCTGAAGGCGATCTTGATGATTATCTCGATGAAATAGACGAATAATATGATATTTTCAGGTTTCAGGAGTGACTATTCTCCTGAAACCTGAAACCTGAAACCTGAAACCTGAAACTAGTTACTTTTACGTTGGGTTACCATCAATAATAAAGCGACTAACGCCCCTGAGGTATCACACAACATATCTTTTTGAGCATCCCAAATATCCCCTTGTGAGCCTAAAAAGGCAATCCCTTCTTCACCACCAGCAACTGCCGCATACCACCATTCAATGATTTCATAGCCGGCAGCCACACTCATTAGGGTAAATAAACCAAATGCCATCGCGAGTGGTGCAGAGCACTTCTTGGTTTTAATTAGGTATTCCGCAATAGGATAAGCATAAAAACCAATAGAGAAATGAGCGACGCGATCAAAATTATTACGCTCAGATCCAATTAAGTCATTAAACCAATCAAAAGGTACATCGGCAAACGTATATTTAGATCCCATGGTATGCAAAATTAGCCAGATAAACATTAATGCATACGCCGTTTTACTAAACTTAAAACGTGTGCTCATATATAAAATACCGGCTAGAATAAATAATGCAGGTAAGATTTCTGCAATCCAAACGACTCTTGATACAGGGCTAAAAGCAGAGAAAAGGAAAACACACGAATACAGTGAAGTGAGAGTCGCGAGGAAAGGTTGTGTTCTAAGTGATGAAAACATAGTAAGTCCCTTAGATAAGCTCAATAAAATACGGTATATGCTATCAGAGTAAATATGAAAACCGATGGTCTTAATAAGTAAGAATGGATAAATACTTAGTTAGATTTATATTAGATCTTATCATGTAAAAAACACAGTAAAAACGTTTAACGCCGTTACATGATATTTTAATCGAGCAATTCAAGTGTGGTCACATAAGAAAAGCCAGAGATGATCTCTCTGGCTTTGTAAAATAGCAGCGTATAATTCGATTTTATTTTGTCATAATAACTTCGGCTTGGCGTTCTTCAGGTTTATCCATGCCGGATTCCCAGAACCAATAAGTGATATTTCCCGGGCAATTTAAGCTGACTACCTTATGATTGCCTTTATTATCAATCGCATGAATGGTAACCCCTTCGGTGTAGCCATCTTTGAGGTAAGTTAGATCATTAATCGCTTCATACACCGCTTCGTCTAATGACATTCCCATTTTCATATACAGGATAACAGAGTGAGCAGTAGCGCAACGGATGCTCATTTCACCAGTATGAGTACAAGCACAAGCCCCATAACGGCTATCCGCGTAAGATCCTGCGCCAATAATTGGGCTATCACCTAAACGTCCTGGGTATTTCCAAGCCCAACCAGAAGTTGATGTTGCCGCACTGATTTTACTTTGATGATCCGATGATAAAAATACCGTCGTATCACGAACACGTTCAGGGTCGGTAGCATTATTAGATAGTGGTGCTAAAGGGACGTTAGGGAACGCTTTTTGCTCTTCTTCTGTCATGGCAAGTGCGAGTTTTTCCCACCATACTTGCTTAGAATCTTCAATTAAGTTGTCACCGGCAACGGCATTTACTTCATTCGCAAAAATAGCCGCACCTTCACCAACCAAAATTTCATGATTTAGCTTTTGCATTACTTGGTAAGCAACATCAACAGGATGCATATACCCTTTCAACGCACCAACAGCCCCCGTTCGTAAACTGTCACCATCCATAACAGAGGCGTCTAATTCCATTTCCCCAAGTACGTTAGGCCAACCACCGTAACCTACAGTACGAACTCTAGGGTCTAACTCTACAATTTTAATGCCTTCAATCAGCGATAATAAGCCATCTTCTTGTGCTTGTAGACGGCGAGCTGATTCTTCAATTCCAGGGAATGCTTCGGAGTTAGCGAGTAAGATCATATAGTGAATACCTTATTATATTTATGATAAAGAGAATTATTGTTGAGCAATATGCTGACAAATTTGAGAAAGTAACAGCACTCCAAATCCACTGGTTGCACAAGGGTGAATATGACGGTGAGTCATCCCTAATGACATAGACGCTGAATCAATATGAATCCATTTTTGCGTCGGTGCGACA
This sequence comes from Aliivibrio sp. 1S128, assembly GCF_001691065.1. Classification (NCBI taxonomy): domain Bacteria; kingdom Pseudomonadati; phylum Pseudomonadota; class Gammaproteobacteria; order Vibrionales; family Vibrionaceae; genus Aliivibrio; species Aliivibrio sp. 1S128. The sequence continues at coordinate 40,705 of NZ_MAJV01000091.1, forward strand.
AAGTGCTCTAAGAACGTTGCTGCCACACAAGCGCTGCCATCGGGCTCTTCGCTACCATGACGTAAATCTGCAAAATCACTTTTTAATGCAACTTCATATAATCCACCGGTTGGCATTTGCCATAACGCTTCAGCACATGATTTTCCGGCTTCTTTGGCGATAGTCATTAATGAGTCATCATTTCCCATTAATGACGCATATTCTTTGCCTAATGCAATTCCGGTTGCACCAGTTAAGGTTGCAATATCAATAAGATAGTCTGGATTGTAAGTGTCTTGTGCATAATGAAGAACATCAGCTAACACCATACGACCTTCTGCATCTGTAGTAATAATCTCAACACTGGTGTTTGAAAGCATAGTTACGACATCGCCAGGTTTAACGGCATTGCCTGAAGGCATATTTTCAACTAAACCACACAAACCAATCACTCTTATTGGTAGCTTTTGTTCAGCAATGGCATTAAGGGCACCCACAACCGCAGCTGCACCACCCATATCTACTTTCATCGTACTCATATAGCGAGGTTGCTTAATACTGATACCACCAGAATCAAACGTAACCCCTTTACCGACAAGAACTACCGTTGATAGGGGGTCTTTAGGATGATAATCCAAGCATAAAAGTCGAGCGTCTTTATCACTGCCTTGAGCTATCCCCATTAAGCCGCCAAAACCTTGGGTTAACATGTCTTCCCCAGAAAGAGAGGAAAGAGAAACATTATTAATGGCAAGATCTTCAACAGCGTGAACAAAACTTTCAGGGTAAAGGACATTCCCCGGTTTATTCATTAACTCGCGTGAGATTAATTGGCTTTTTGCTAAAGATTGACCTTGTGAAAAAGCAGATAAAAGAGAAGATGATGAACTATTCAACGCAAATATAGCCAATGTAGGAGCTAATTTTGGACTGTTATTGTGCTTATAGCGATAAACCGAAAGTGATAAGCCAAAAGAAAGCCATTTCATCCAAATCTCGGATTGGAACAGAGATAACACATCGTCATTTAAGAAGAGATTTAATTCTGTTGCCGTTTTAAATGTCGTCGCAATAAGGTGCCCGATATCTTGAATGTTAGCAATGGTGTACGTACTTAGAGTAATGAGTCCATCGCACTCTAAAGTATCACGGTCAATTTCAAGATCTTTAGTTGAACCACAATTTATCTGTATGTTTTTAACAATGCGATGTTCAGAATCAGTCGTGCGTATGAATGTAAAATGTTGCATGGAAAATCCTTTTTAATTATTCGTATAAATAACAACGTACAAAATGATTGTCTGACAGTGTCGTTACGCCAGGCATACGTTCTTTACATTTTTCTGTTACGTGAGTACAACGCCCCGCAAATGGACAACCTACTGATTCTGGTGTCCAAAGTGGTATTTCCCCTTTATTGCCTTTCAATTTGGTATGAATCGATTTACTTGGATTGGGTACTGCTGAAACTAATAATTGAGTATATGGGTGCTGAGGATCATGAATAATATCGTCTGTATCGCCCCATTCAACCATGTGTCCTACATACATAACGGCGAGGTCTTCTGCGATATAACGAGCAGTCGCTATGTCGTGAGTGATGTAAAGTAGAGACATTTCTTTCTCAAACTTCATCTCTTCCATTAGGTTAAGAACACCAGCTCGGATAGACACATCCAACATTGATGTGGGTTCATCAGCCAATACCACCTCTGCACCAACTGCGATATTACGAGCTAAATTGACACGTTGACGTTGGCCACCTGAGAGTTGGTGGGGAAATTTAGCCGCGGTCTCTTTTGGTGGGATTAAGCCCACTTGTTCTAGAAGATCATGAACACGATCCTCTAGTTCTTTTTGATTACCCGGAGTCACTTTCTTATGAATAATAAGTGGTCGGGCAATATGATGAAAAATATTATGAGTTGGGTTCAAAGAGCCGAATGGGTCTTGCCATACCATTTGCACGCCTTCACGATATTTCATGAGATCATTTTTCTTAACGATCTCTTGAATATCACGGCCTTTGTATTGGATAAGGCCGTCTGTTGGTGCGTACATTTTTGCGATCATTTTTGCTGTGGTGGACTTGCCAGAACCTGATTCACCAACAACAGCAAGACCACGACTCTTGTACATTTTGAATGACACGTCGTTGATTGCACGCATCATTGGATTTTTAAGTGTGTGACTGCTAACAGGGAAATCTTTAACGAGATTTTTACCTTCAATCAATAGTTTGCCAAGTTTGTTGCTCATAATGATTCCGAATACTGAGGTTGAGTATATAAGTGACAATTTGAAAAGTGGCCAGCTTCAATTTCACATATCTGTGTCGCTTGTTTAAAACATATATCTTGAGTTTTGGTACAACGAGATTGAAAGCGACAACCTTGTGGGATTTCTAATAAATTAAGAGGGTTCCCAGGGATCCCGGTTAATTTGGTTTTTGGTCCCGTTAACGGTGGGAATGAGCTTCCCAATCCTTTCGTATATGGATGGTAAGGTGAGGTAAGGATCTCTTTTGACGAAGCCACTTCAATCAATTCACCTGAATACATGATCCCTATGCGATCTGAGAACTCAACCATTAATGATAAATCGTGCGTAATGAAGAGAATGGAAAAACCAAACTCCTCTTTAAGCGCATAAATCTTCTGTAAAATTTCACGTTGAACAACAACATCCAGTGCGGTTGTTGGTTCATCCATGATGATCATTTTAGGATTTAGCGCCAATGCAATAGCAATAACCAAGCGTTGACGCATACCACCAGAGAACTGGTGAGGGTAATCGCTTAAACGACTCGGGTGAATATCAACGATTTCTAATAAACCTTGAGCACGAACAACCGCTTGCTCGCGGGTCATGGTGGTGTGGCGCATGATCACATCACAGAACTGCTCTTCCATAGGAAGTACAGGATTCAATGCGTTCATGGCACTTTGGAATACCATGGACATTTTACTCCAGCGGAAAGCCTGCATTTGAGGATCGCTGTATTTTAAAATGTCTTGTCCATCAAATATAACTTCACCACCAGTGATGAATGCAGGCGGCTTATGCAGGCGCATTAAAGAGAATGCAATGGTTGATTTACCACATCCTGATTCACCCGCCAAACCAAAGACTTCACCTTTACCGATGTCAAAACTCACATTGTTTACAGCACGTACATCACCTGATTCAGTAATGTAATCCACACATAGATTGCGGATAGAAATTTGTGGGTCAGTCATTATTGTATTCCTCTCTCAATATGCGGTGGAAAAGCAGTTTCAGGGGCTGCTGAATGAGCTTGGTTTACCGCTTTTTCCCAACGACGCATTCCTTTGTGAGATCTAAGTTGAGGGTTTGCGATTTCATCAACCGCAAAGTTTAATAAAGATAAACCAAGAGCAATGAAGATAAGAGCCAAACATGGCGTTAAAATTTCCCACCATGCGCCGATCAGCATAGAAGAAGAGGTTTGTACGTTATATAGCATTACGCCCCAACTAATGGCATTAGGGTCACCTAATCCAAGGAAAGATAAGCTGGCTTCGGTCATGATGGCGAGTAATACACAGCCAATAAAACTGGCCCCTACAATTGAAATTAAGTTCGGTAAGATTTCGACAGAAATGATGCGCCAAGAAGACTCACCTAATAGTTCAGCCGCACGAATGAATTCCTTTTCACGTAGAGATAAAGTTTGTGCTCTTACGACTCGAGCTCCCCATGCCCAGGAGGTAATTGCAATAACAATGGCAATGGTTGTTGGGCCTGCTTGCCCAATAAAAGCGGCAATAATAAACAGTAAAGGAAGCTGAGGAACCACAAGCATAATATTCATCGCTGCGGTTAGAACTTCATCGACGCGCCCCCCAAAATACCCCGCAGACACCCCAATAAATGTTGCCAAAAGACACACTAAGATCCCTGCACCAAAGCCAACAGCCAAAGAGGTGCGAGTGCCATAAACAAACTGAGACCAAATATCACGGCCCATACGAGAAGTGCCTAATACGTGATCCGCTTTTTCTGACATCATTAAGGTACGTTTGTTGGTTGCAAGGTGTGTTGCAATCCAACCATCTGGATTGTTTTGTGCCGCTTTTACAACAAAAGAAGGGTATTCATGTGGATTTCCCGCCCCAACATCCGGTGCATGCTTTGTTAATAGTGGCGCGAAAATCGCGATAAAAACAAAGGCCAATAAAATACAGAGTCCAAACAGAGCTTTAGGATTGCGGGTAAGTAATGCAAATAAAGATTTCATTTTATTTTTCTCCATTACGTAAACGAGGGTCTAAAAAGACAATGAAGATGTCGGCCATAAAATTAAAGAACAACATGAATAGAGTCATAAGAAGCAATTGCCCTTGTAATACTTGGTAGTCTCGGGCATGAATTGCATTTAATAAAACGGTGCCTAATCCTGGGTAGTTAAAGATCATTTCAATAATTAATTGACCACTGATTGCGGTACCAAGTGCCATCGATAATGCAGTAACACTTGGTAGCATGGCATTACGTGCTGCGTAATTGAAAACAACGCGATTCTCAGTCAGACCTTTGGCTTTTGCCATGGTAATAAAATCTTCATTAAGAAGGTTTATCATGTTGTTACGCATGCTGATTAAGAATCCACCAATTTGAGTGATGGTGGCACAAAAAAGAGGAAGAGCTGCGTGGTAAAGTACATCTTTATAAAATGCCCAACTAGACCAGTCAGGAGTATCGCCAGAAGTATAAGCATTACCCGAAGGGAACCACTCTAAACCAACCGCAAAGATAAACATGACCAACATGGCAACCACCACGGATGGAATGGACTGCACTACAAGCATCGCTGGCGAAACTATTGTGTCGTAACGGCTACCGCGTCGCCAAGCAGCAAAAATACCAAGAACAGAACCAATGCAGAATGAAAGAATAACGGCAGTTCCAGTTAAAAATAGTGACCAACCAATGGCTCCACCCAGTAAATCCGTTACGGATATTGGGTAGAATTTAATAGAGGTACCCCAGTTCCAAGTGAAAATATTAGACAAGTAAGTAAAGTATTGTTCATATAAAGGGGCATCGACGAAGCCTAATAATTTTCTCATTGCATCAATACGTTCAGGACTTACATAAGTCATGGCGTTAGCAAACATCATAGTGACTGGGTCACCCGGCATTGCCCGAGGTAAAATAAAATTTAGCGTTGCAGCAAAAATTAAGGCTAGAAAGTAGAAGAAAAGTCGACGTACGAAAAAGCTCATAACCTATTCCTATTAAAAGTAATGAAAATAAACTTGAGAGCAGCATGAAATGGTGAAATCTTCATGCTGCTAGGTGTGTTTTAACGCAGTGTTACTTGAGGTTTAAGTTATGTTCTAGGCTTTAAATCAAGAACATGAAGTAAGCGCTCAGGAACACCAGCCCATGACAATGGTCGGCCTTTTGGATTTTCAGCATTCCACCATCCAGTAAAACGACTTTCATTAAATTGATAAACATCTACGCCAGACATAACAGGAACCGTTACTTGATTTTCAGCAATAATTTGTTGAATTTGATGAGCAATATTTTGTTGCTCTTCAATGCTTGCGGTTTTGTAGAATTTATCTAATAGCGTATCTAATTGAGTGTCTTTGAAGAAATGCATCGCAAATCGTGGCATGTTTCCGCCAGCTTGATTACGCGAGTGGTATGCACTGTTCCAATAAGGATGAGGATCGGCACCGTTAAAGTAATTGGTGTAGGCTACATCATAAGTCCCAGAGACCATCGCTTTGTTATAGACAGCAAAGTCAGCGGTACGGGCTGTTGCGTTAATTCCAGCGGCGCGAAGTTGTTCTACACCAAGTTGTACGGTGTTATTGAAATCAGTCCAACCGTTAGGGGATTGAACCTCTAGTAAAATAGGCTTACCTGTTGGTGTTTCAACGAATCCATCACCATCAATGTCTTTAAACCCTGATTCCTCAAGTAATGCTTTTGCACCTGCCACATTGTAGGTGTTGTAGCCCTTGTATTTGTTGTAAATGTCTTTATCTGCCCAGAACTTAAATACTTCACCAAGACCTGATGCGTAGTCATTCACAACGCCATTACCATAAAAAGCGATATCAATGATTTTTTGTCGGTCAATAGACATAGAGAAAGCACGGCGGAAATCAACGCTGTTAATCGCTTCATGGTTCCCCGGTTTTGGCGATTTAAAGTTCAACATAAATGCTTGTGCACTCGCGGCAGGGTACCAATATTTATGGTGTTTATTTCTAGCGACGTAAGTGCTATCAATGTCTGGGATAAAGGCAGCAGACCAATCAAGTTCAGATTTAATAATGCGACTTAATAGTTGGTCATTATTCGCAATTTGTGGCACACGTAAACAGTCCACTTCTAAATTATCGTTATCCCAGTAGTGTGGGTTTCGACATTGAACATAAAGCTGAGGAGTAAAAGTGTCTATTTCAGTAAAAGGGCCAGAACCAACAGGATTTTCATTAGTGAAGCTTTCAGGGTTTTTAATGTCTTTCCAAATATGCTTAGGAACGACAGGAATGTTGGCTATTTCATAAGGTAAATTTGAATGTGCTTCGGTTAAATCAAAAATAACGTTATTACCTTCTTGGCGAACATTTTTCAGCCAACGGTTAATACCACGGGGATCTAATTCTGGTTTTGCTTTTATTAATTCAAAAGAATAAACAACATCTTCAGCGGTGAACGGTTTTCCATCCGACCACTTTACGCCTTCACGTATTTCGTAAGTAACCTGAGTTAAGTCTTCTGACATGTAGTAGTTTTTTGCCAGACGCATTACCGGTTTATTACCATGCATTTGATTAAAAATAACCAAAGGTTCGTAAACAAAATCGGTTGTTGTACGTAAATTTGTTGATAAGTACGGGTTAAAGTTACGAATAAGCACGGGATAGAAATCGGAGACAATAGTGAGCTGATTTTTTTCTTCTGCGAACGCACTCTGAGAAGATAATGCAGCGAGTATAACTAACGCGAGTCGAGATGACTTAGCTTTTAAAGACATAAAGCTTCCTTACTTAATGATTAATGCAATAAACCATAGTCATGGAATTAACTTTCATGAAAAGGTGAGTTCGTCGTTTTATTTTGAATGTAAATAAGTGTTTTTTAGAATTAAATAATAGTTAAGATGTTGATAAATAATATTAAATTCTCTACCGATTATTTATTGGTATGCTGTAGTTAACGGACAGTGTAGTCTGCATTAGAGTTAATTAAGAGTGGATAAAAGGCACATTTACTAGACATCCGTATCCAAGAGAATTATTTGTGACATGCGTAAAAAATAGGCGAGATGTTTATATTTTACTCAATAAGCATTGAGAGAAAGCGTAGGCTCTTTTTAGAGATAAAAAAATGGCGCTCATCATAAGATGAGCGCCATTCTGTTTGGTTCTATGTATTTATTAGAAGCGGTAGTTCGCTTGAACACCAACTAGCCATACATTACCAGTGGTTTCGCCTTCAAATTCACCGCCAAATAGTGAAGATGAAGTATCATCTTCATGCATTTTTGCATCTTTAGCGAAGATGTAAGTAAAGCCAGCATCAAGAGTTAAATTATCAGACCATGCATAACCTGCACCCATGCTTAACCATAAGCGGTCAGTTTCTGGGATTGTTGCTGTACGGTGCTCTTCACTTACCGCAGAAGTATCATATGCAACACCAGTACGTAGCGTTACTTTTTGATTAAGGGTGTAAGTACCGCCAAATGCTAGACGGTAATTATCTTCCCAGTTTTCATGTTTTATCGTATCTGTTGGACGATTTGGCATTTCAGCATCTAGTTTTTCAAAGCTGCTCCAATCAGTCCAGTTAAAGCTAGCATGAATAGCAACTTTATCATTTAGTTGGTGGAAACTAGCTAACTCTGCCGTTGCAGGTAATGCTAAAGCCATCGAACCCTTGCTATAAAAATCATTTAAGAAACCGGGACCAATTTCATTAAAAGCAAACCCTTCTGCATGACCTTCAAGGTTTAATTTCACTTCAGATTTATAGCTAAAACCAATGCGGTTAGCATCATTAATTTGCCAAGCTGTACCTACTTGCCATCCCCAAGCCTCATCTGTGCCTTCCATGTACTTTAATGTTGTGCCCTTAGGTGCTTTTCCAAGAGGACCTAGATTTGTTTCATTTGGTGTTGTTGCACCAAAGCTACCTTCTGCGATCACATAACGAACACCACCACCAACGCTAAATTGTTGGTTGATTTGGTAAGCCATGTTTACGTTAATTTCTTTGGTAATTACGCTCGCTTCATTACCATGGTTTGTACCTGTGAAGTCAGCTCCTAGATCTGTTTCCATGCCGTAATTAGTACCAACCGCAAAACCAACTGCTAGCTGTTCATTCACACGATAAGAAACGTATAAGTTAGGGATAAATGCATCGTGTGCAAAGTCTTCAGATTTTGTTGAAGTTGCGCTCATGCTCGATTGACCCTCAACATCAATGTTTGGGTTTACATAAATACCACCAACCGAAACTTGAGTCCCTTCTAAGTACGTTAGCATTGCCACGTTGCGCCATTGTGCGTCAGCACCATCAGCGATAGCAGCTTCACCTGCGTATGCGCGGCCTAAACCTGTTGCTGAGTACTCTGCCAATTGGAAGCCTGCTGCCATAGAATTTGTGCTTGCTACTGAGCCTAATAGACCAAGTGCGATGGCAAGAGATAGGCGATTTTTATTATTGTTCATTGAATTTTCCATATTGGTACAAGTGTACGCTGAAATTGGTGGTAATAAGTAGGAGTGGATAATACGTTTTAGAGTAAAAACTTCAAACAAAAAATTGATTTATTCGAGTTTTAAGTGCTTTTTTCTGAAAAAAAGGTCATTTTTAGGTGATATTTCTGTACTCATCTGGTCGGATGTGTTAATTGGGCGCACAGCTGTAGGTTTGAATTTTAATTGAGGGTATATGTGTACGCTGAAATTGTGGTGGAAGCAGGACTAGTTTTTAGGGGCTAGGAAGAGCAGGGTTCAGATCGCTTCGCTTGCAGGGTTCAGGGGGATTGCTTTGGGCTTTTAGCTCTTACTCGTCCCTAATCTCTAGTCCCTCGAAGCGAAGCGTTCTAAAGACTGTTTCTTAAAGATCAAAAAAGGCCAGCGTATGCTGACCTTTTTGTATTTACACTTTTAAGAGTAAATCTTAGAAGCTGTAGCTGTACTGAACACCTGCAAGAATTGCATCTGCGTGTGTAGTTGCTGTTAGGGTTTGAAGCGATGATTCTTCAACTTTAACATCATCACCCATTAGGTAAGTGAAGCCGAAATCAACCGTGTGTTTTTTCTCAAAGTGGTAGCTGAAACCAGCAGAGAACCACTGACGATCTGAATCAGGTACAGAAATCGATGTTAATTCGTCTTGAGCTGCTGTGTCGTACATGTAACCTGCACGTAATGTCCATGCATCATTTAAGAAGTATGTACCACCAATCGCGTAGTGCATGCCATTCTGCCAGTCATATGTACTTTCACTTAAGCCACTTGGGTTATTGGTGAATTTGATTTGATCGAAATCACTCCAACCAATGTATTGAACAGAGTAATGTACCGCAAACTTAGTGTCTTTGATCTCATGGTAACCAGAGAATTCAATCATATCAGGTAGTGGTAATGTTACTTTTTGATTGCCGTCTTCCGCTTCAATTTCTGGGCTATAGTGGTATGAGAAACCGAAACGGTTACGTTCATCTAATTCGTAGACAGTACCAAGATTGAATCCAAGACCTGTACCTGTAGCATCAATATCAACTAATGTTGCAGCTGTTGCTATATCGCCAGTGACTGGGTTTTTAACTGATACTTGACGTTTTAAAGTGCCGGCACCATAAATAATATCTAACCCACCACCAACGCTCCATTGTTCGTTAATACGGTATGATGTAGTTAGAGCAAAGTTAACACTTTTAATCTCAGTGGTTCCACCTAGAGCACTTGCACCAATTGTTGTATGACTTGTACCAAAATCATTTTCAAAATTATTTTCTGTACCGAAATTGGAATAAATGCCAGCACCGAATGCCCATTTGTCATTTAAACGATGGATATAGTAAATATTAGGAACTGGTGTGCCACTGCCATTATTTGCATCATCAATGTCTTGAGCGCCATATTTGATATCACTAACTTCGATGTCAGTATCAATGTAGTTTAAGCCAGCTGAAAACTGTGATGAATCAAAAAGAGCCATAGCGGCGGCGTTACGTGACATTACAGATGCGTTATCAGCGATTACTGCATCACCAGCAAATGCGCGGCCTAGGCCTGTTGCTGATTGTGCGTTTAGTTGGAAACCGGCAGCGGTAGCTTGTTGTGTTGCAAGAGTGATGGTAGCTGCTAACAGTGTTTTTGAAAACAAGCGTTTCTTATTCATAATTATTATATTCCATATATTGTTATTTCCTTTCAATTTCTATGACTGAAAAGATTTATTTTAGTTGAGACTGAAATCTCGATGACGAGATAATAACGATCAGATCATAGACGACAAATCCGACCACTGCTAAAAAAGCATTAAAATTCGTGATCTGGTCGTGATTTGTATATAACAGACTAGCTATCTTGTATTTATAGAGCTTAAACTCTAATTTATCATTTGATTGCTGTTGTTTTCATTTTGTGTAACTATTTGTTTTTTATAATAAATATTTATCATATTGTTTAATTTAGAGCTTAAGCTCTAAATTGTATTCAGATAAGGTTAAATTGATGATTAATCATGGGTTTTGAGCGTAATTTTGGTTGGAATGTTAATGAGTAGTAAGCGGTATTTATTTTGTGATTAATGCCTGGTTGGTTGATGGGGCTGATGAATAAGTAGTAAAAGAACATAAAATTGATCTATTTCAATAAATTAATTCTGAGACGCGTTATAGTTGATCTCGTTATCTGGTTGAGTAATCAACCCGTTGAGCAAGATAACATTTCCTTTTGAAGGCTGACTTTACTTTCTCCTTATCAGGTGAAACTGATTTTACAATTGGCTATATCGTTAATTGTTTTTTATTCTGACCACATCGATTGATGTGGTTTTTTTTTATCAAAATAGTTTGCAGATTACATCCTCGCTTTTTCTATTCAGCTTATGTTCATTCTCTATTTCATCACTTTTTCATTATTTTCATCGATAGATAATTATTTTTTAGTGATTAATAATTCTTTGCTCACATTTCTACTATAACCCACTTTATATAATTAACAACTTAGTTACAATTCAGGTCTGACCACTTAAAGTACGATTTGGTATTACGCAAGGAGATGCGATGTCAAACGCTAAATTTTCAAAGGCCTATCAACCATTAACGACACGACAAGGTGATCGAATTGCGGTTGTTTCAGGTATTCGGACCCCATTTGCTAAACAATCAACCGCTTTTATCTCTACGCCTGCGGTAGATTTAGGAAAGCTTGCGGTTAAGGCATTAATGGATAAAACGGACATTGATCCTAAGTTGATTGATCAAGTTGTCTTTGGGCAAGTAGTGCAAATGCCAGAAGCGCCAAACATTGCGCGTGAAATTGTCTTAGGTACAGGAATGAACATCGGTACGGATGCGTATAGTGTAACTCGTGCCTGTGCGACCAGTTTTCAAACAACGGCAAACGTGGTTGAAAGTATCATGGCGGGAAGCATTGATATCGGTATTGCTGGCGGGGCTGATTCATCTTCTGTTCTGCCTATTGGGGTATCAAAAAAAATGGCAGCAACTCTGCTTGCCCTCAGTAAAACAAAAACCATGAGTCAAAAGCTCTCTCTTCTTCGTACTTTATCGATGAAAGACATTGCGCCAGTTCCTCCTGCGGTAGCGGAATACTCGACAGGAATTTCAATGGGACAAACCGCAGAGCAAATGGCAAAAAGTCACGGCATTACGCGTGAAGAGCAAGATGCATTAGCGCACCGTTCGCATTCGTTAGCGGCTAAAGCATGGCAAGATGGATTGATACAAGATGAGGTCATGACCGCTTTCCCTGAGCCCTATAAAATGTGGCTAGATCAGGATAATAATATTCGTCATGATTCTGAACTGGCAAGCTATGCCAAGCTACGTCCTGCCTTTGATCGAAAATACGGCTCAGTGACTGCTGCCAACAGTACGCCATTAACCGATGGGGGTGCTGCAATATTATTGATGAGCGAAAAACGTGCGAAAGAATTAGGCTATGAGCCATTAGGTTATATTCGATCTTTTGCTTTTAGTGCAATAGATGTTCATAACGATATGTTAATGGGGCCATCTTATGCTACGCCAATGGCGCTCGATAAAGCGGGGATTTCCTTATCAGACCTTACTCTTATTGATATGCATGAAGCGTTTGCAGCACAAACCTTATCGAACGTAAAAATGTTTGCATCGAATAAATTTGCGAAAGAATGTTTAGGACGTGATAAAGCCATTGGTGAGATTGATATGGATAAATTCAACGTCCTTGGTGGATCTATTGCTTATGGTCATCCTTTTGCCGCGACGGGAGCAAGAATGATCATTCAAACATTACGAGAGCTAAAACGTCGTGGTGGTGGATTTGGGCTAAATACAGCGTGTGCCGCTGGTGGTCTAGGTGCGGCAATGGTATTGGAGGTTGAATAATGATCGTAGAAAAAGAAAATAACTCGATTGAGCTTGTTGAAAATACCAGTGCATTTGTCTGGCATAAAAATGATGATGGCATTGCCTGGCTGACGATTAATGTTCTCGATGAAAAAATGAATACGTTAAAAGCAGAGTTCGCAGAGCAAGTATCTCAAGTATTAGATGAAATTGAAGCGCAGAAAAAAGAGATCAAAGGCTTGGTTATTCAATCTGGTAAGCCTGATAATTTTATTGCCGGTGCAGATATCAGCATGATAGCCAATTGCCAAAGTTCAGCAGAGGCTCAAGCATTGGCTGAAAAAGGCCAGCAATTGTTTCAACGAATTGAAGATCTACCATTTGCCACGGTTGCCGCTATTCATGGTCCTTGCCTAGGTGGTGGATTGGAGTTGGCGTTAGCGTGTGATTATCGTATCTGTAGTGATGACAATAAAACCAAATTAGGTTTACCTGAAGTACAGTTAGGTTTACTTCCAGGATCTGGTGGAACACAACGACTGCCTCGATTAATCGGTTTGCTTGCAAGCTTAGATATTATTTTGACTGGCAAGCAATTAAGGCCTAAAAAAGCCCTAAAGCTAGGCGTTGTTAATGCATCAGTACCACAAACTATTTTATCTCGAACTGCCGCGGAGTTTGCGCTAAAGAAAAAATCAAAAACAAAATTAGCCGCGAAAGAATGGGCAGTATCAAGAAACCCCATTGGTCGTAATGTGATTTTTTCTCAGGCTGCAAAACAAGCCCAGAAAAAAGCGCGTGGTAACTATCCGGCCATTGCAGCGATTTTAGATAGCATTGAACATGGATTAGAAAAAGGCATTAAAAAAGGATTACAGCGAGAAGCCGAGCAGTTCGGCAAACTTGCCATGACACCAGAATCCGCCGCATTACGATCGCTATTTTTTGCTATGACAGAGATGAAGAAAGAAAAAGGCAGTGATGCTGAACCTAAGATTATTCATCGAGTCGGTGTACTAGGTGGTGGATTAATGGGGGGCGGTATTGCTCATGTCTCTATTGCTAAGGCTAAAAAGAACGTCACGATAAAAGACATCAGTAACGATGGGCTACTAAACGCTTACCAATATCATTATCAGCGTCTAGATAAATTAAGAAAACGTCGAATAATCAGTAAAGCTAAATTACAGCAACAAATGCTGCAATTAACGGGCGTGACTGATTTTAATGGGTTTAAAAAATTAGATGTTGTGATTGAGGCTGTTTTTGAAGATCTCACTTTAAAACAAGAGATGGTGAAAGCAGTACAAGAACAAGGAAAAGAAGACGTTATTTTTGCTACGAATACCTCTTCACTGCCAATAGGTCAAATAGCCGAAGGGGCTCAAAAGCCTGAAAGCATTATTGGTCTGCACTATTTTAGCCCGGTAGAAAAAATGCCGTTGGTCGAAGTGATCCCTCATGAAACCACCAGTGATGAAACGATTTCTACCGTGGTTTCTTTAGCTAAGCAACAAGGTAAAACGCCTATTGTTGTTAAAGATTGCGCTGGTTTTTATGTTAATCGAATTTTAGCGCCATATATGAATGAAGCCGCTCGACTATTGTTAGCAGGTGAACCCATCGAAGTGATTGATGAAGCGTTATTAGATTTTGGTTTCCCTGTTGGTCCTATTTCCTTATTGGACGAAGTTGGGGTCGATATTGGTGCTAAGATCATGCCGATATTAGAAGCTGAATTAGGCGATAGATTTCGTAGCCCTGATGTATTTAAAACCTTAATAGACGATAAACGATTAGGTAAGAAAACTAAGCGTGGTTTCTATGTCTATAAAGGGAAGAAAAAAGAGCCCGATCAAGAAGTCTATTCGTTACTAAACATTAAACCTCAATCGCAACTAACTAAAGATGAAATAGCGATGCGTTGCGTATTACCTATGTTATCTGAAGCAAAACGTTGTTTGGATGAAGGCATTATTCGCTCAGAAAGAGATGGGGATATTGGCGCTATTTTTGGGATTGGTTTCCCTCCTTTCTTAGGAGGGCCATTTGCTTACATGGAAATGTTAGGTGAAGAAAAATTAGCGACGTTAATGCGGAAATATGCTGATAAATACGGAGATCGTTTTTCATTGTAAAAAGTGGCTTGATTTTTAATGAGTGACATAAAAAAGCCATCATAATTTAAGGATTATGATGGCTTTTAAGTTTTTATAACATCGACTTAATGACACGGGTATAAATAAAATGTTATCCGAGATTCACATCTTTTGCTCTAAGTTGAAATTCATCAATAGAGTCAATGTCTAACCCGACATCAAGGCGATCATATTGTTGGTGCTCAGTTCCTTGGCAATGCATGATTAATCGATTTGCGGTTCTAGGTTTCAATATTCCCACCACAAAACGTAGCATTTGAGTACGAGTTAAACCTTTAAGATCTTCGGTTACTCGTTCTTTATGATCAAAATTAAGATCTTTATTACCGATACAGGCCCAAAAACGCTGTGCTCGGCCACGTAAATTGGTGTCTGGATCTGATATTTGATCAATTAAGCCTTGTTTACTGCTCTGCCATTGGGCTTCATTTAACTCTAATAGCACCATATAAAAAGCATTTAAAAATTCATCAATTGAATCTAATAAAATAGCAGGAGGTGCCATTGGAGATTGTACGTATAAGATTAATCCGGGATGTTTATTTAGTGGGAGGTTTCCTGTTCCCACCATATAACCAAGTTGTTGCTTTGTTCGTATTTCGTGAAAGAAAGACGCCGACATTAAATGGTTTGCTAAGGTATACAAAGCAAAACTCTGAGGGTCTTCTTTTGGTGATTGGTAATAAACCAGTAAGGCTGAATCTGAGTGGTCACAAAACAACTCTCGTTGGAATGTACCTGAATTACCTAACATAATGAGAGGGCGGAAAGATTCCTCATACGTTTGATTTTGCATGCGTAATGCATTTTTCAGAGAATCTCCTAAATCAATCGCTTGCTCTTTTGACCAATCACCATAAACAAACATCTCAACATGTAATTCAGCAAACATTGATTGAACAAAGCTAGGCAGTTCGTCTACCTCAATACTTTCTAATGCTTCAAGAAGGACAGGATAAGGGGGGTTATTTGGCTGTAAAATTCCTGATAAGGCATTAAATAGCTGCGATATTGGACGTTCTTTTGAAGCGTTATTCCAATGTCTAATTAGTTGATTTTTAATGAACTCAAATCGCTCAGTCTTGAATTCTCGAGTCATAAAGCGAGTTAAAATGACATCAAGTAACAATGGTTGTTTTTGACTGAATCCCGATAGCGTTAATGTTACACCACCTTGATGACAATAAAGGTTATACCCCATTCCTGCAATTTCTGCTTGGTAGGTTTGTTCACTTAACGCATCCATAAGCATTTCCACACATAGACGCGTCTTTACTATTTTTCTAGGGTCAGATATCGAATGTGGGCTATCGATAGCAATGTAAACCATTCCTTTAGGTACGTGAAATTCTTCTTCCTGCTTATGCCACAAGCGAAATCCAGGTAAGTCTTCAACTAAGATTGGAAATTCGGTAACCCCTTCTAGTTCTTGAGGTTCGAGATCGTAACAAATGTATGGGTTTTTTTCTGGTAACTGTAATTCAGGGTGTAACTCTTTCGTATTCCAAGCCGTGATTTGTGTAGGGCTAAGAGGCTGAACAGAATAAGGGGTTTGATACCATTTATCTTCACGATCATACTCTAAGTCTTGCGCGACTAAAGTGACTCGCATTTGCTCTGGAGTGAATAAATCTAATAAATCATGAATTTGTTGTTCATGATAACCGTCCATCATGTAATCAGCGTACATGACATCTTCAGCATTGAAGCGTTGTAAATTCATTACTAAATGGCTAACTAAATCTAAAGGTTTACTTTTTTCTTGGAAGCGAAAAGCAGATTCTAAAACGGCTTTTTTCTCACTGTAGCGCCATTCATCAAGCCCTTGTTGCTTAATTAATTCAATATATTGGAAAGTGAGAGTGATAATTTCATCGGTCTTATCTATCCCTTTTTCCGTTAAATTATATGAAAGTGTGAACTCTCTGAAATTACTGCCACTGACACCGCCCCCAGCGGTTAATGAATTAATATAACCTAACTTTTTTAGGTATAGCATTAGGCTGCCATCACCTTCATAACCCAATAGATGACCAAGATAATTTAAAGGTTTAGTTTTATAGAGACGGTCTTGATTTGGTAAGTGAAAAGCTAAGCTCAGCTTACGTACTTCTTTTAATGGCTCAACATTTATCCAGCAGCCTTGCTCTTTATCGGTGACATAGGGAACATCAACGACTTTATGACCAAGGTTTTGATTTGGAATAGAACCAAAAGATTGAGTTGCAAGCAGTTCTAACTCACAAAGAGGGCGATTACCAAGAACAACAGCCGTCATTAAATCGGCTGAATAATGTTGTTGATAAAACGCGAGCATCTCATCTCGGATAGAAGAATGTTCTGTATCTGCAAGTGTATCAAGGCTGCCAACCGAAAATTTTGAAAAAGGATGGGCTTGATTGACGGTTTCTTTATGAACTTGATAAATTCGACGAACATCGTCTTTCAGTTTTAATTTATATTCTGAATCTACCGCTTTTCTTTCTTTATCTACGGCTTCTTCATTAAATAGAGAAGCGTAAAAAAATTGTCCAAATCGGTCTAAACCTTCCTCAAAAGCATGGTGAGAAATTTCAAAAAAGAAAGTGGTATTTTCGGTTCCAGTCCATGCGTTATTTGAACCGCCTTGTTGATTAATAAAAGAGTGAAATTCACCGATTTTTGGGTATTTTTCAGTACCAAGAAACAACATGTGTTCTAAGAAATGAGCAAGTCCTGGTCGATGTTCAGGATCATCAAAATGACCAACATTTACCGAAAGAGCAGCAGAAGAGCGAGGCGCTGCATCATCTTGAATAAGTAATATTGGCAGCTTGTTATCGAGTTCAATGAATCGATATTTTTTTTTATCATTTGGGCTGATATGCACAGGGTGCTCCTGTTTGAAGGCATAGAGGGGTGGTGTTTTCACCCTTATTTTTATATTTATTTTTTTAATTATGGCGCTGAACCCACAGAGTAGCAAACTCTCTCTTTCCTCTTTTTGGTTTTGCTTGCTACTATTGTGAGGTTAGTAATGATTTTGAGAATGAATAAATGAAAGTATTCATAATGCGTCACGGTGAAGCAGAAGCGTATGCCGCTTCTGATGAAGAACGTAATTTAACCCCACATGGTGAGAGTCAATCAGCAAAAATTGCTCAATGGTTGATGGCGGCGCATGGTGTTACGTTTGATTATGTTTTGGTGAGTCCCTATATTCGAGCTCAACAAACGTGGAATACAATCAAACCGATTTTGAATGTAGCAGATGCTAAGGTTGAGATTTCTGATGAAATAACCCCTTATGGTGATTCGGATGACGTTATCGAATATGTAAAGGCATTAGGCAGCGTAAAAGAGGTTGAGAATATTCTCATTGTTTCACACCTTCCGTTGGTTGGGTATTTAACGGCTGATTTTGTTCCGGGTATTATGCCTCCGATGTTTCCTACTTCAGCTATTTCTTGTGTTGAATTCTCTCATACTACAGGGAAAAGTAACTTTTTGTGGTTGCAGCAACCATAGGTAAAGCGATTGGAAAAGTAATACTCAATAAAAAAGATCCCCAAGTTTTGTGTACTTGTCGGGATCTTTTTTGTTTTTATCGATCGGGGATAGAAAGTAGAACTAAAATGGCTCCAGCACCACCAAACTCTAAAGGCGCTTGATGAAAAGCCATCACATCTGGATGTTGAGCTAACCAAAGAGGCACTTTCTTTTTAAGAATATGCTTTCCGATGCCATGCATTATACTGGCACAAGAGACGTTCTCTTTTAGGCAATAGGCGATCATGGAACCTAATTCTCGCTTTGCCTCATCTTGCTTCATACCATGCATATCTAAAAAGACATCAGGCACATATACACCACGTCTGAGACGTTTTACTTCATATTTTGATACGCCATCACGGGCATAACGAACAGGGCCTTCTTCATCTAAAAGAGGGACAAATTCGTCAGAAAAGAAAAACTCTTCATTTTTCCCTTCTTTTAATGATTTTCTTTGCTTTTGTTGTTCGCTAAAGTTCTTACTCGGTTGATGGATTATGGTATCCTGTTGCAACTTTTTAGAGCCTTGTACTGCTTCACGGAACAGCGAAAGTTCGTCATCTGATAGGTGGTCGTTTTTGCTCATTTTTAAATTCCAATAATTAACAGCAGTATTATAACTTGTTTTGGGGGCAATTTTGGATAAGATTTTTGTAGAAGAGGCCGTTTCTGAGCTTCATACGTTACAGGATATGTTGCGTTGGACGGTAAGTCGTTTTAATGCTGCGGGCCTTTTTTATGGTCACGGTACTGATAATGCATGGGATGAAGCTGTTCAATTAGTTCTTCCTACTCTTTATTTACCGATTGATGTTCCTGCACACGTACGTGAATCACGTTTAACATCAACAGAACGTTTACGTATTGTTGAGCGTGTGGTTCGTCGTATTAACGAACGTATACCAACCGCTTATTTAACAAATAAAGCATGGTTTTGTGGTCTTGAATTCTTTGTTGATGAACGCGTACTTGTCCCTCGTTCACCAATTGCGGAATTGATTGAAACACAGTTCGAACCGTGGTTAAAAGAAGAACCAACTCGCATTATGGATCTTTGTACGGGCAGTGGTTGTATCGCTATCGCGTGTGCACATGCATTCCCAAATGCAGAAGTTGATGCGATTGATATCTCGACTGACGCGTTGATGGTTGCAGAGCAGAATGTTCAAGATCACGGCATGGAGCAACAAGTGTTCCCTATGCGTTCAGATCTTTTACGTGATATTCCTAAAGATCAGTACAATTTCATTGTGTCTAACCCACCGTATGTGGATGAAGAAGACATGAACAGTTTACCAGAAGAGTTTGAGCACGAACCTGCATTAGGTTTAGCTGCTGGATCTGATGGCTTGAAATTGGTTCGTCGTATTCTTGCAAATGCGCCTGATTACTTAACAGATGAAGGCTTCTTGATCTGTGAAGTTGGGAACTCTATGGTTCATATGATGGAACAATACCCAGAAATTCCATTTACTTGGATTGAGTTTGCTGAAGGTGGACATGGTGTATTCATGTTAACTAAACAACAGCTTCTTGATTGTGCTGAAGAGTTTTCTCTTTACCGAGATTAATGATTAAGCGTTATCGAATAATAATGAGCCTGATAGTGATATCGGGCTTTTTTGTGCCTATATCTTAATATTCTTTTGTTTGTGACATGGCAAAATCTAATCTTTCACGCAACTTAGCTTGCTTTTTTTCACTGCTGTCTTGATTAAACATTCTTTTTATTAAATGAAATAATTTCACAAAATGGCTCCCTTTTTATTTGCTATAAACAAAGCAGGATTAGTGCCAACTTAACTGAGCCTTCCCCTTACTGATAGATTTATCGTGAGCGATACTAAATAAGTGGGAATATAATGATTTAAATTTTCCCCCTCAATATTTTTTAATCGGTCTCATTATTCGATTTATTGTTTTTAGTGTAATCCTTCACATTATTTATATTGTAAAGGTCACATATTGCCGCTTTTTATTATATGGAAGAAAAAGAGGTTAGCTGTAATCGAGAAAGAGTACAGATAAACACAGACTAGGGGTTTACTCTTAAAGCGATTCAAGACAATATGGATTTATTAAGAATTGATTATTAGTCTTGTTGTATATGACTAATCAACAACATTTACAGAGGAAGTAATGGCTGGAAACTCTATTGGACAACATTTTCGAGTAACAACGTTTGGTGAAAGTCATGGCTTAGCATTAGGCTGCATTGTTGATGGCTGTCCTCCTGGTTTGGAATTAACGGAAGCTGATCTGCAGATTGATTTAGATCGCCGTAAACCAGGGACATCAAAATATACGACTCAGCGCCGTGAAGCCGATGAAGTTAAAATTTTATCTGGGGTATTTGAAGGTAAAACAACAGGCACATCAATTGGCTTGTTGATTGAAAATACCGATCAACGCTCTAAAGACTATTCTGAAATTAAAGATAAGTTCCGTCCGGGACATGCAGACTATACCTACCATCAAAAGTATGGACAACGTGATTACCGTGGCGGTGGCCGTTCATCTGCTCGTGAAACCGCAATGCGTGTTGCGGCGGGTGCCGTGGCTAAAAAATACCTACAACAAGAATTTGGTATTGAGATCCGTGCTTATTTATCACAAATGGGGGACGTGTCGATTGATTCTGTGGATTGGAATGAAATCGAGAACAATGCCTTTTTCTGTCCAGATGCAAGCAAAGTTGATGCTTTTGATGAGCTTATCCGTAAGTTGAAAAAAGAAGGTGATTCAATTGGTGCGAAAATCACAGTGGTTGCTCAAGGTGTTCCTGTTGGTTTAGGTGAACCTGTATTTGATCGTTTAGATGCTGATATTGCTCATGCCCTAATGGGGATTAATGCCGTTAAAGGTGTTGAGATTGGTGATGGTTTCGAGGTTGTTCAACAACGTGGCTCTGAACATCGGGATCCATTAACGCCTGAAGGTTTTAGTTCTAATCATGCTGGTGGTGTTTTAGGTGGAATATCATCAGGGCAAGATATTATTGCTCATATTGCATTGAAACCAACATCAAGCATTACGGTTCCGGGTGAAACAATTACACGTAGCGGTGAAAAAACAGAATTAATTACGAAAGGTCGTCATGATCCATGTGTAGGTATTCGTGCCGTTCCTATTGCTGAGGCAATGCTTGCGATTGTTGTCATGGATCATTTAGTTCGTCATCGTGGACAGAACTTCGGTGTACAAACGGAAACGCCTAAGATTTAGTGGTAGGAGATAGGGACTAGTTTTTAGGGACGAGTTAAGAGCGGAAGAATCTTCCTCTACTATTAATAGACATAAATAAAAAGAGCCAGATTGAAGTTACATTCGATCTGGCTCTTTCTGTTTGTATTTGATGTTTAGCTCTTCCTAGCCCCTAAGATCTCGTCCCTAGTTCCTTTAACGTTCATCACTTCTTAATACTTTCTGGCTGATCTTCGGTAATATCCAAATGAAATACCGGTAAACACCAACCAAATTTCACGGCTGCCATACGAGCAGAAAAACCAATAACAATGGTGATTACGGTGGTTATTAACTCATCAACACCAAGGTGTAATAAACCTATGTATAACACAGCAGATAGGAGTGAAATTGACGCGTATAATTCTTTATGTAATACCATCGGCATTTGACGGCAGAAAAGATCACGCAATAAACCACCAAATACGCCAGTGACAATGGCAGAAACAACACAGATCAGCGGGTGAAGTCCCATATCTAATGCGACTTGAGAGCCGATAATACTAAATACAATTAAGCCGATAGCATCTAAAAAAACAAAGAATCGATGGTTTTTTGCAACCCATGGGCCAATCCATGTCGTCAACACACCAGCAATACAGGTAATGACAAGGAATTGTGGGTTTTTCACCCAACCAATAGGGTAATGACCTAATAAAATATCACGTACCGTACCGCCGCCAATAGCCGTTGCACTCGCTACTAGCATCACACCAAACCAATCCATTTTTTTCTTACCAGCAGCTAATGCGCCTGTCATTGCTTCTGCTGTGATCCCTATAATATAAAGAATTGTTAATAACATTTTCTAATACCGTTTCATGTCATGTTGGCGAAATAATAAGGCAAGGATTTTATGGGATTAAACCTATAATGACGAATGAAAAAAACTATTCCGATGTTTTTCGGATTAGATTTACTTATGTGATTTATCCAAGTGCTCTAGCGTGATTAAGTGAATTTACAGATAAAGGATAATTTTGAAACAGAAGATAAAAATAATTTATCTAGATAGGTCTTTATTGGTGCTTAAGGTAGAATAGGCCCCTCTTTATTATTGCTAAGCTTGTCGTATGTCTCATCAATACCAAGATTTAATGTCTATTTTCAACGCTACTTTTCAAGGTTCTTTTAATACACAACTTGTATTGGGTGGCGATGAACCTATTTATTTACCTGCCGATAGCGAATTTGATTATCATCGCATTATCTTTGCTCGTGGTTTTTATCAATCAGGAATGCATGAAATTGCACATTGGTGTGTCGCTGGACCAGAACGTCGATTATTAGAAGATTTTGGTTATTGGTATGAACCTGACGGTCGAACAGAGCAAGTTCAATCTGAGTTTGAAAAAGTTGAAATCCGCCCACAAGCGTATGAATGGATTTTATCATTAAGTGCAGGACTAAAATTTAATGTGAGTTGTGATAACTTAAATGGCGATTTTGAACCAGATCGTTTAGCATTCATGACTAAAGTACATAATGAGGTGATGGGAATTCTAGATACGGGGCTACCATTACGAGTTGAGATGCTCTCTACTGCATTACGTAATTTTTATCAGATTACACCATTAACTAAAGAACAATTTATTGTCCAATAGGAAAAAAATGATCATTGAATTTGAAGAAAAAATGCTTGAACTTATTGATGCTCGTATTGAAACAGCATCAGATGATGAGTTATTTGCGGGTGGTTACTTACGTGGGCATATTTCATTGTCAGTAGCTAAATGTGAAGAGCAAAGCATCAATGATGTTGAAGTATTGAAAGTACATATCAATGACAGTTTAGATGCGGCTAAGTCTGAATTATCTCCAGCAGACCGAATTGTTGTTGCTGATCTATGGGATGAGTTGCAAAACGCATAGTATTGATGATCATCAAAACTGCAAAAGGCAGGCCCATTGAGGTCTGCCTTTTTTATATAATATTTAAATATAGTGATGGAGGTTAGCGCTTAAAGCCTGATAGTGCGTCTAATTTATCTCGAAGTAAATAAACTAAAGAGGTTTGCTCTGATTGTTCTCTAATGACACCATTGGTATTTCCCCATACAGGCCCTGGCCATGCAATATCATGAGTAAAGCGAGCGATATGGTGAATATGTAATTGAGGGACTAAATTCCCTAATGCCCCAATATTAATTTTATCCGGTGTAAACGTATCTTCTAATAATTGAGCAACCGCACTTGATTCTTTAATAAACTGATGTTGTTGCTCTGCGTTCATGTGATGGATTTCTTTTAGATCTTCTAGACGAGGAACTAAAATTAACCAAGGCCCTATGTCTTCTTTAATTAATAAAACCTGGCATAAAGGTAGATTACCTAAAACAATGCAATCTTGTTGTAAACGTGAGTGTAATTGAAAAGCCATTATCATTTCCTTGGTTTCTATCAGCAATGCTTTGTTATATCATAATCAGCTTATAATGAAGAATAAGTGAATCTATTCATGAGTAAAAAAGTCGATAAAAACGTTTATAACCCAACTTTTCAATGGGCATTTCTACACCCAAGATATTGGCCTACGTGGTTAGGGATAGCTTTTGCTATTATTTTAGCGTTTGTTCCTTTTCGATTACGCGATAAGCTCGCGGCAAAAATTGTTAAATTAGTTCTTAAAAAACCAAGTGGCGGCATTAAACGAGCTAAGTTAAATATAGCCACTTGCTTTCCTGAAAAATCAGAGCAAGAACAACGGGAATTACTTGAAAAAACCTACATTACAGGTGCCCAGGTGATGCTTGGTTTTTCTGAGTTGATTGTTAGAAGTCGTAAACATAATGAAAATCGTGGTATTTTTGTTGGGGGAGAGAATCTTTTTCCATTACTTGAACAAAAAGAAAACATCATTATTTTAGCACCACATGCATGGGCTATTGATTTCCCTGCGATCTTATTAGCTTCTCGTGGCTATCATGTAACAACCATGATGAAACCACAAAAGAACCCAATCACTGATTGGTTGATGCACGTTCAACGTATGCAATATGGCGGTAAAATATACGCTCGAAGTGCAGGGATTAAGCCGTTAATCAAAGCGATTAGAGAAGGGTACTTAGCTTACTATTTACCAGATGAAGATCATGGACCTCAGAACAGTGTTTTTGTCCCGTTTTTTGCAACTCAGAAAGCGACTCTTAAAGGGTTTGGTAAGTTAGCTCGTTTGTCTAAGGCAAAAGTAGTTCCAATGTTACCGTCGTATAATGCGGAAACAGGGCAGTTTGAGATCATTACATTACCGGCCATTGCTGATTTTCCTTCTGGTGATGAAGAGCAGGATGCAAGAGCGATGAATATTGCGATTGAACAATTAGTAACAGAGCGTCCTGAGCAATATATGTGGGTTTTAAACTTATTACGTTCTCGTCCAGATGGTAGCCGTCTTTATTAAGTAAGCTTTGCCTTATCTATTCTTGATTAAGCCCATTGCATTAAATAAATGCAGTGGGCTTTTTTTATTCTAAGTTTAAATTATTTCTTTGATTTATATCAAAGGTCGATCTTGGTCATTTAATCAATCTAAGTTTTTACAAATGGTTAGGGTCTATTCAATTACGGAGCGTATAATTATTTGTGAGTTCCATCCGATTAATACTGATAATGCTCTTTAGTGCTAAGTTGATTTGATAAATGCCAAAATCGCCAAATTTTCGCTTCTTTCAAGGTGGGATGCTTAAGCATCGTACTACTCCTAAGTTTTTAACAACACAAACTGATTACTATGCATTGCTTTTTTTATCAGCGTTAGTTGGTGGCATTGCTGGTTCTGTCGTTGCATTATTTGAAGCATCAATTCGTTTAATTTCAGAACAACGATTACACTTCATACATACCTTCCCTTATTCTGAATATTTAGCGCCCGTAGCTGCCGTTCTTGCAGGTGCAGCAATGGCTGCCGCAGGGTTTTGGCTTACTTTTAGGTTTGCACCAGAAACCGCGGGTAGTGGTATTCCTCATATTGAAGGAGCATTAGACGGGACGCATGTTATTCGTTGGGCTAGAGTGTTACCGGTTAAGTTTATTGCAGGTACGTTAACCATTGGCTCAGGTATGGTACTTGGCCGCGAAGGACCATCAATTCAAATTGGTGGGGCTGTGGGGCAAATGATTGCAAGTAAAGGTAAGCGATTTAGTCATTCTTCTCATATATTAACAGCGGCAGGGGCTGCCGCTGGTTTGGCTGCGGCATTTAATGCACCGTTAGCGGGGATCCTTTTTGTCGTTGAAGAGATGCGCCCTCAATTTCGTTATAATATTACCTCTATTAAGTGTGTAACGTTAGCGACTGCTGTTGCAACTATTGTTATGCGATCTCTTCATGGTCAAGAAGCATTTCTTACGATACCAAGTTTTGATGTTCCACCCCTTCGTTCTCTACTTCTGTTTGCTATTTTAGGCATTTTATTTGGAATTATTGGTGTTAATTTCAATAAATGGATCTTAAAAGGGACAAGTAAAGTAAAGGCGTATCACCAAAATAAATTGGCTCGCATTGTGTTAATGGGGGCTGCGTTTGGCGGTACATTCGCCTTATTGCATTTGTACATACCAAATTTATCTGGCAGCGGCATGGAAATCATCACTGAGATGTTTTATAGCCCTATGGCATGGATGGTAATGGTTGGCTTCTTTGCACTACGAATTATAGTTACGGTAGCGTGTTTCTCGTCAGGAGCTCCCGGTGGGATCTTTGCGCCTATGCTAGCGTTAGGAACATTACTTGGTTTGTCTTTTGGTGTTGTGATGGCGGCATGGTTCCCTGAATGGGTTTCAGATCCAGGTGTTTATGCTATTGCGGGTATGGGGGCCTTATTTGCTGCGACAGTGAGAGCTCCAGTGACTGGCGTTATTCTTGTGGTAGAGATGACGAATAATTACCAACTAATATTACCTTTACTCGTCACAACGTTAGGTGCCACTTTTATTGCTCAAGCACTTGGTGGTCAGCCTTTGTACTCTGCACTATTGAAACAGTCTTTACTTAAAGATAAAGAATTGAGAGCAGAAGACAGTGGGTTACAAAAAGTTGATCAAGCTGTTGCTAACGCAAATACTGAAAACAAATAAACCATCTGAATCAACATTATTCAGATGGCCTTATTGTGGCGTTATATTTTCTTATAAACTCTGATCATGAAATCAGCTTTGCAATCAAAAAGGGCTTTCTCTTTTAGCTCTGATTTGTACTCTGCTGTTGCTTTCCAAGCAAAAGGCGTCATATCTAATAAATGTAACGCCTCAAGTCCGTTCAACTGCATATTGTAAGTTAATTTTTTCTCTTCAATAAGTTCAAAGCCAGTTATTTCTTCTGATGCTTCATCGTGTAAGCGAACATCGCCATAAACACCTTCACGTAGTTGGTATAAATGGTGGCTTGCTGGTGTGACTGTAAATAAATGCCCAGAATGTTTAATCGTACGACTCAGTTCTTCGGCTTTACATGGCGCATAAATTCTAACTATGCCATTTAAACTTTGATCTGAAAAAGGTAAACGGTGGCTAGAAGCAACACTGAATTGGCAATTGAGATAACGTTTAGCTGCGTACTTAATCGCTACTTTTGAAATGTCTAATCCAAAGACGGCTGTATTTTTATCGTTCAACTGCTCAGCAATCTTTGAGGTGTAATAACCTTCACCACAGCCTATATCTAACAGGCTTGAATTGTCCTCAGTGATATAACTTTCACATAAGTCAGCAACTTGTTGTTGCATTGGTTGGTAATGGCCTGCTTCAAGAAATGCACGTCTTGCTTGCATCATTTCTTTATTATCGCCCGGATTTTTAGAACGCTTATGATGAACTGGCATCAAGTTTACATAACCTTCTTTTGCGTTATCAAACTGATGGTTGTTTTCACAACGGTATTGGTTGTTGGCAAAGAACAATTCGTGTTGGCATAAAGGGCATTGATACGACATAACCAGACCTGAAATTAGATGAGGGAAGCAGTGTACTTCTTCATTTCTAGAATAAAAAGACCCTCTAATAAAAAATCTATCCGTCTATTAATTTTTCATCTCGAAATAAATAATGTGACACCCTTCAAATTTAGCCTCTAATAGAACATAACAAGACCTTTTTTGTTATCAAGCGATAGTGATCAATATCACTTTTATTGTTAATAATAGTCTAGAAAAATGTGATCTAACATGTTTCTATATGTGAAAAGGTAAATTTTAATATTGATATTTACATCTTAACCTTTTGAAAATTATGTATTTATATTTTTTTATAAAGGCTGTTTTTGAACTTGGTCAAACTATGAATACGCTTTATTTTTCAAAGCGAATTAATAGGGCATGATTTGTCTCAACGGATTCAGATAAACATGTATGGATTACAAGTATTCTTGAGTTTGGCGTCTAAACAGTAGAACAGCTAAACCAAAATAAGTTCAAAAATATAGGGCGTATAACATGAAAAAGACACTTTTAGCACTAGCAGTACCAGCACTTCTAATGGCCGGTTCAGCATCTGCAGCAACAGTACATACAGCAGAAGATGGTTCGACAATCGATGTATACAGCCGTTTAGGTTTTAATATTACAGACCGTGCTGGTATGGGTGAAGATGGCGATGCGGTAGGTAATTTCGATGCACGTATTGGTTTAGGTGGCTCTCAAGTCGTTAACGATAAAGTATCAGTTATTGGTTGGGCTGAGTATTCAGTAGGTGCAGCTGAACAACGTGGTACAGATAATAGCTTTACTCCTCGTTATGTATGGGCAGGTATCGATGGTTCTGAATACGGTAAAGTAACCTTTGGTCGTGTTGCTTCAGGCATCATTATGCTTTCTGATGTAGGTGATGTATTTGCGGCATCTGATGTTCTTATTGGTCGTCAACTTGAGCTTATTGATAATTCAGCAGCACAAACTTTCCGTCAAGATGGCACTGTTCAATATCAAAACAGCTTTGGTTCGTTTGATATGTCGGTTGCGTATATTTTAGGTAACTCAGATTCAGATCAAGATGGTTCTTATAATGCGGTAGGTCGTTATACCTTTGATATGGGTGATGCGGGTCAGTTAATTCCTATTGTTGCATATCAAGCAAACAGTACGGGTGAAAATGCGACTAATCCAGATGCAGATTACACTTTCTGGGGTGCAGGTCTTCAATATAAGTTAAATGCATTAACACTTGGAGCTATGTATAACCAAGATGAAATTGAAGGTGTTTATGCAGGTAAATCAACGGATAAGAGCTACGAATTAACAGCGGTATATAACATTAATGATGATTGGACAGCTCGTGCTGGTTACCGTGCTCTAGAAAACAGCGGTGGCGATGAAAGTGAATATAAAGATACAACATTAGAACTTCAGTATCACTTAACGGCTCGTTCTTCTATCTACACAAGTTATGTAATGCGTAATGGCGAAAATGGAAACGCAGCATTACCTAGCAACAATGTGATGAGCTGGAACGATGCAGAAGAAGATTACTACCACTTAGGTCTTCGTTATGAATTCTAATCTGACCAACAATGTTGATATTACTGTTAATCTATAAGGGTGGATTCTTAGTTAATTATCAATCAGGTTAGAAAACTAAAATCCTCACTGATCTGTCAGTGAGGATTTTTTCTATTTAATCATAATGAAAAAACATTGAATTGTAGGTATAAAAAATCCCCGCAAGTGCGAGGATTCAAATGATTATTTATGCCGTTTGGATTATGCGTTAAAAATTTGCGCCATTTCCGTTGAGCATAGGTGGTATTGACGTGGGCAGTTACGCCATGTTGTCAGCATACGACGGTATTTGTCCATCATAGGCATTTGGCTATTAAAGTGGTGGTCTGCTTTATCAAATTGAAGATATAAACCTTCAGAGCTTGTTAAGAAGCGAACGTAATGTACTTGTTGTGCTTCAGTTGCAATATCAAAACCTAAAAATTGAAGACGACGCGCATCTACTTTAGCTTGGCACTCAGGTATAAGCATGTTGTAAGATTCTTGCATTGCATGGTACATCTCCATGAAGTCGATAATTTCACGACATTCAGTTTCTGTAATGCTACCAAAATCTTTATCTAATTCACGAATTTGCAGTTCATAGCCACGTTCAACGATTAGTTGTTGGCGTTTGTATTTCTCTGCATTTTCAGGATCCATTTGCGACATTAAGTAGTACTGGTTTGAAAGGATTAGGCGTTGAGCATTAGTCATATCCATTAGGATAACCTCAAAATTATTATTTAAATTTATATAAAAAGTTGAAGCTAGATTAACAGTAAATGTAACACATAGAACATGATCTACATTAAGTAATGTGATCTTAGCTTAATCCTGTGATGTTACCCTCATTATCAATGTCTAAATTCATGAATGCGGGTTTTTCTGGTAAGCCTGGCATCGTCATAACATTGCCACATAAAGCGTAAATAAAGCCTGCCCCTGCGCATAATTTAAGTTCACGAATGGGTACAACAAAATCAGACGGTGCACCTTTAATATTGCCATCAGTAGAAATTGAGGCTGGCGTTTTAGCCATGCATACTGATAAGTTTTTATAGCCTAATTGCTCGAATTTTTCTAATTGTCGTTGTGCCTTTTTTGATAATTCAATGCATTCTGCACCATAACCTTCGATAGCGACTGCATTTAATTTATCAAATAGACTCATTTCAGACGTATATAAAGGTGTAAATTTTGTGGTTTTTTGACAGGCTAAGACCACTTTTTTAGCTAGGTCGATTGCACCTTTACCACCTTTAACAAACGCTTCGCTGATGGCGACATTAACATTTACATGGCTTGATAATGTTGAGACCCAATCTCTTAAGAAATCTAACTCTTCTTGAGTATCTTCAGGGAATCGATTTATAGCAACGACAACAGGTAAGCCATATTTAGCACAGTTAGCAATATGCCATTGTAAATTAGTTAATCCTGCATTTAATGCATCTTGATTTGGTACAAATAACTCTTTTGGTAACGCTTGCCCTGGTGATAATGGGAATAAGCCAGAGTTGGCTTTAATACCACGCAATGTCGCAACTAGGACGGCACAGTCTGGTGCTTTTTTAGAGACTGCTGCTTTTATATTACACGCTTTTTCTAACCCCATATCTGAACCAAATCCACCTTCAGTCACGGTGTAATCAGTCAGTTTTAAGGCAATATTATCAGCGATAATAGAAGAGTTACCGTGAGCGATGTTAGCAAAAGGACCTGAGTGAACAAAAGTCGGAACACCTTCTAATGTCTGCATTAAGGTTGGATTAATCGCAAACTTCATGGTGACCGTCATTGCGCCAGCCACTTGTAGATCTTCGGTTGTTACTGGTTCACCATCAAGATTATATGCGACAACAATGCGACCTATGCGTTGACGTAAATCTTGAAGATCGCTCGCCAAAGCCAGTATTGCCATTAATTCCGAAGCGGCAGTAATATCAAAACCGTCTTCACGTTCATAACCATTAATGGTTTTATCGTCTT
This sequence comes from Aliivibrio sp. 1S128, assembly GCF_001691065.1. Taxonomy (NCBI): domain Bacteria; kingdom Pseudomonadati; phylum Pseudomonadota; class Gammaproteobacteria; order Vibrionales; family Vibrionaceae; genus Aliivibrio; species Aliivibrio sp. 1S128. The sequence continues at coordinate 71,664 of NZ_MAJV01000091.1, forward strand.
CATTTTTACCAATCGTCACCATACGCAGTGCTCGATCGTTATGATCCATTACTCGCTTCCAAACCACTTGTGTTGGATCAATTCGTAATGCTGGGAGGTCATTTTTTTTAGCGAAGACTTCATAGCCTAGGCGTTGCTCATGGTAAATTCGAGCATCAATAGCTGCAGAGGCTAAGTTGTGAGCGGCAGTAATCGCATGAATGTCACCAGTTAGGTGCAAGTTTAACTCTTCCATTGGAGCTACTTGGCTATAACCACCACCCGCGGCACCGCCTTTTACTCCAAATACGGGGCCCATTGAAGGCTGACGAATACAAGCGCTGACCGATTCCCCTAATTTAGCTAAGCCTTGAGCAAGGCCAATGGTTGTTACCGTTTTTCCTTCACCAAGAGGGGTTGGAGTGATTGCGGTAACCAAAATCAGTTTTCCACTTGGTTTATCTTCAAGGTGTTTTAAGGCATCAATATTGACTTTCGCTTTATAGCGACCTTGTGGCGTAATGTCATCATCATGCAGGCCTAAGTTGGACGCAATCGTTTTCATTCTTATAAGTGTCGCAGTTTGGCAGATATCAATATCGCTTTTCATAATAACGGGAACCTTTAGGAAAGAGTTAAAACATCAGAAAAGAAGCGTTTGCTTTATACCACATAAATAGGTCTATATTGAATCAATTCCCCTAATTTACTATGGAATTGATGAAAATATTTATAAGGTGTGATCAAGAGTATGAACAAGGTTTAAGAATAGGTTAATGGCTTGTGATGGTTTTTATTTGTGGGCTTTATAAGAAAAATGAGGAATTTATGTCTTGGCGTGATTTAAGTTTTCGACGTCGATTGTTAGCAGTGATGACCATCTCTGGGATCGTAAAATTTCTCCTTTTATCTATCTGTGCGTTTTTATATGTTAAGTGCTGGGAGTCGCAAGACTGTGGGGATAAAGCATTAGGGATTGCTCGGTTTCTTGCTCAATCGCCAATAGTCATGGAAGCAGTAGAGAAAAACTCCCCACGTTTGATTAAAGATAAAATAGAACGATTACGCTCTTCCATTGGCGCCGCGTTTATCGTTGTGGGAAACAAAGAGGGCATTCGTATTACAGATCCCATCAAAGATCGCATTGTTATTGTAGAAGATGACATCGGAATTTCGGCGAGTAAAGAAGAGGCAATGATCTTATTTGATGTATTAAATCCTGATTTAGTGTTGTTAGATATTTATCTTCCTGATGGCAATGGCCTTGATATATTACGACAATTACGTCAAAAAGAATCATCACCCGATGTGATCTTAATTACGGCAGACAGAAATGTGAATACGCTGCAAGAAGCGATGCGTGGTGGTGTGATAGATTATTTATTGAAGCCTGTGATTTTTAGTCGATTAGAAGAATCAATAAATAAATACTTAAGTCAAAAACAACAATTTACAAATTGAGTTGATATTGATCAATCCATGGTAGATGCTATGTTGAATTCCACTAGCTCAGCAACCATATCAAGGTTACCGAAAGGCATTGATGGCGTAACTCTTGAAAAGGTGCGTCAGTTATTTGTTAATAAAAATCAGTTAACGGCGGATCAAGCAGGTGAGTTAATTGGCGCAAGTCGAACCACCGCTCGTCGTTATTTAGAATCTCTTATCAGCTCTGGAGAATTGAGTGCAGACTTGTCTTATGGCAGTGTTGGACGACCAGAGCGCACCTATTTTAAAACGCAGAATAGTATTAAAGTATAAAGCAGTTAAATGATAGGTTTGTTTTTAAAGGTAACACATTAATGACACCAGCAACGAAACTATTAAAAAAAGCAAAAATAGAACATCAGGTGCTTGAGTACCATCATGATCCGAAAGCGCAAGCGTATGGGTTAGAAGCGGCAGAAAAATTAGGTTTACCTCATGAAGAGGTATTTAAAACGTTAGTCGTTCAAGTTGATGAAAAAGAATTGGTCGTCGGGATTATTCCTGTCGCGGCTCATTTGAGTATGAAATTAATTGCTAAAGCTGCGGGTGGTAAAAAAGCCAAGATGGCGGATCCTACACTAGTACAAAAAACAACAGGGTATGTGATGGGCGGAGTTAGCCCTATAGGGCAAAAGAAACGCTTAAAAACGGTGATTGATATTAGTGCTGAATTGCATCAAACCATGTATGTCAGTGGTGGTAAAAGAGGTCTAGATATAGGTCTTGCCCCCAAAGAGTTACAACAAGTGTTAAACGCTCAATTTATGGATATTAAAGCGGAATAATATTTAGGACGTATGGATATTATTTGGCAGGGAGAGGGATTGTGAGTAAAAAGACAGTATCATTGGTTTTAGGCAGTGGTGGAGCAAGAGGGCTTGCTCATATTGGTGTCATTCGTTGGTTAGAAGAACATGATTTTGAGATTGTCTCTGTATCCAGTTGTTCAATTGGTACTGTTATTGGTGGGGTGTATGCGGCAGGAAAGCTAGATGAATTTGAAGCTTGGATGCGAACGGTAACTAAACTCGACATTGTCTCTTTAATGGATTTTAACTGGGGTAAAGGTGGATTAATTAAAGGTGAGAAAGTCATGAATCGTTTAGGACATATTCTAGGTGATTTAAACATTGAAGATCTTGCTATCCCTTACACTGCTGTCGCTGCTGATATCAGTAATGAGAAAGAAGTTTGGTTACAAAAAGGTCCCTTATTACAAGCGATACGAGCGTCTATTTCATTACCCTTATATTTAATGCCCATTGAATTGAATGGAAAAACATTAATTGATGGTGGAGTACTAAACCCAGTGCCTATTGCCCCAACTTTTGGAGACCATTCAGATATTACTTTAGCGGTAAATCTTGCGGGTGAACTTACTTATAAGCTCGATGGTTTTAACGAAGTTCAAACTTATATTTCAGATGATGAATCAGAAGAAGAAATGCCTTTTCATCGAAAAGTCAGTGATTATTTTGGTTCTTTAACCGCAAAAACATCAAGAATTGATTTAGGTATGTACGACATTGCAAATCAAGCATTTGATGCGATGCAGAGTACCATTGCAAGACAAAAGCTCGCAGCTTATCCGCCGGATATTACGGTTGAAATAGCAAGAGATGCGTGTGGAACCTTTGAGTTTGAACGTACTGCTGAGATGATCGACTTAGGGTACGAAAGAGCAGAGAAAGCATTAAAACATCTGTTATAAATCTTCTTAATCAACAGATAGATATAAAAACGCCCATACTTTTCACTTCTCTTTCTAGTAAAAGTATGGGCGTTTTTTAACGAAAGCTGTGGTTAGAACTTTGGTGCTGGCTTTCTTTCTGGCTTAAAGTTCAAAATTGAAATTGGCACGTCTTTCTTTGGTTCAAATCCTAGGATTTCTTTACGCACAATTAAGTGTCCAAGACGTTTTTCAATCATGCACAAGTTTTTAAAATCATCTCGAGAAACAAATGAGATCGCTTCACCTTTAGCTCCAGCACGACCAGTACGACCAATACGGTGAACATAATCGTCAGCAGGGAAAGGTAAATCGTAGTTTATAACACGGGTTAGATCATCAATATCAATACCACGAGCAGCAATGCCAGTGGCAACTAAATATTTTAGTTTGCCTTCTTTAAAGTCATTCAGTACCTTGGCGCGAGCGTCTTGGCTGCGACCACTGTGGAATGCTTCTGCTGTAATACCACGTTTTTCTAATTGGCCTACTAATTTAGCTGCACCGTGTTTAGTCTCAATAAAGATAAGCGCTTGGTCCCATTCATTATCTGTAATTAAGTGACTAAGCAGTGCCGATTTTTTATCTTTATCTACCGTAATTAACCATTGATCAATTTGTGGTGCAGATGTCGTTTTTGGTGAAATCGAAATCTCAATCGGATTATTTACCGCCGTTTTCGCTAAGAAACGAACTTGATCAGACAAGGTTGCTGAGAACAGCATGTTTTGACGATCTAATGGTAAACGCTCGATGATTTTATTGATGTCTTCAATGAAACCCATGTCTAGCATTCTATCTGCTTCATCTAAGACTAGGATTTCAATTTCATCAAAATGAATAGCACGTTGAGTGTACATATCCAAAAGACGACCAGGTGTAGCAACCAGAACATCAACGCCTTCGATTAGACGTTCTTTTTGGTTCTTGTAATCAACACCACCATACATAGCAAGAGAGCTGATATCGATATACTTGCTGTATTGTTGAATGTTTTCTTCAACTTGGATCGCTAATTCGCGAGTGGGTGTCAAAATAAGTGCGCGGATACGTTTTGCTCGCACTTTAGTTGGGTTTTCGCTGAGTATTTCTAAAATTGGTAATACAAAGCTGGCGGTTTTACCAGTACCAGTTTGCGCAGCAGCAATTAAGTTTTTTCCGGTAAGCGCAACGGGAATCGCTTTTTGTTGAATTGGCGTAGGCGCTTGGTAACCCAATTCGTCGATGGCTTTTAAAATTGGATCGCTTAACCCAAGTTTGGAAAATGGCATGTGAAATCTCAGATATATGAATAGAAGGGGATTGTAGCATGAAAAAAAGAAATGGCAGCAGGGGAAAAACACCAACGCCATTTCAGCATCGGTGTATGTTTATAACCGTTTGTTAATTGGTGTGTATTTATAGTGACTATGATTTTATTGCCATCCTAGGGCGTATCACCTTGTTGATGAAGGTAAGTACCATTGGGAGCAGGACAACGACAACGGCGATAACGGTGAAGGAAAAGGTGATGGACGTACCCATAAGAAACTCAGTTCACCATCACTGATCATCAAAGCTCTACGTAAGTTCTCTGGTTCTGTCGCATCTTGGTGCTCAATAAATAGCAATTCTTACCATTATCACCCGTTTTGACGAACTCCTTTATCTATTTTGAGATCCCCGATGTCCCTGAATTTCGCCAACAAACAGTTTCCTTCCGCCACTATTCTAATGGCGGTCCGTTGGTATTGAGCTATGGCAAATACTTCGCAAAGGTCAGATGAAAAATGCTGGAGATATGCCGATTTGGGAGCAATTTTACTCCCTAGCGGTCTAACACCTATCTGGGGATAGGTGTTTCTACATTCTAATTCCAAGATGTGACAGAACCACATAATGGGTATTTAGAACATAAAGTTTTTTTTGTTCATAAAGTTCATGGCAATATTCATAAGTCAAAAAAAAGCCATGCAATAAGATATTGCATGGCTTGAGGTTATTAGATGTTATGTCACTTCACTTTGGATTATTGAGTTTTAAATTCACTCAACTTTTTAGTTAATGAATGACTCTCTTGGGTAAGTGCCTCTGTGTCTTTTAATGAAATATGCATATCTGCAAGAACATCATTAGCCGCTTCATTTATGCTGGTTACGTTGCGATTAATCTCTTCTGAAACCGAGCTTTGTTCTTCTGCCGCAGAAGCGATTTGATTATTCATATCATTGGCAACCAAAATAGCAGAACTGATCTCTTTCAGGTTTTCTTGTGCAATTTCAGTCTCTTCTTTGGTTGATAATGCTTGTTTCTGGCTATTATCCATTACCGTCACAATACTTTGAGTATTTTGTTGCAGTATTACAAGCATGTTATTTATTTCTTGAGTTGAGCTTTGTGTTCGGCTTGCTAGGTTACGAACTTCATCGGCAACAACTGCAAAACCACGTCCTTGCTCACCAGCACGAGCCGCTTCAATTGCCGCGTTTAATGCTAATAAATTTGTTTGTTCTGCAATGCCACCAATTTCAGTCAGAATTTTTTGAATGTCATTACTTGATGCCGCTAGGTTCACCACTTGTTCTTGAGCTTCATTAATGAATTGCGCCAATTCTTCAACAGAAGCCGCCGCATTGTTCATTATTTTTTGACCTTCTTCACTGCTTACTTGAATTTGACTTGCAGCAGTTGCTGCTTGTAATGCAGAAGATGCAACCTCTTGAGCTGTTGCACTCATTTCATTAATAGCCGTCGCTAATTGAGTGACTTCATTTACTTGATTTTGTAGTTTAATTTGTGATTTCTCAGTTTCAGCCATGGTATTCATTGATGATTGAGAGACTAATTCTGCGGTATCTTTTGCATTATGAAGCGTATTTTGTACCTTTTCGATAAAGGTATTGAACCAGAAAGCCAGTTGACCAATTTCATCTTTAGAGGTGACTTCAATACGTTGAGTTAAGTCACCATCGCCTTGAGCGATATTTTCAAAACGAGACGTTAGATTGGTTAAAGAGGCGCCAATCTGTTTTGCTAAAATAAAGATAATAACAATCCCGATAATTGACGATATTAAGCCACTCAACAAGCCATTAGAAAGTGCGTTATCACTTAGCTGAGAGCTTAATGAATTAAAATCAGTAATTTCTTTTTGTAATGTTTCTGCGGGAATAGATACCATGACAATCCAAGGCTTTGAACCTGTATTAATGGTTGCGATAGCTGTTTTGAATCGACCAATGTCTTTTAAGAATGGCTTGTTTGTTTTTACTTCTTGTTGGATTTGAGTCCAGTTTTGAGCAAAATCATCGTTTACTTTTTGGCCGACGACACTTTCATCTTGACTGAAAGATAATAAGGTCCCGTTCCATGACGCGATAGAAACAACAGCATTAGGAACGCCAATGGCTTGAGCGGCTTGCTGGCTAATTTGTTGGAAGCTTTTGATTGACCAGTCATAGCCAAGAGAACCAATAATTTCTTTATTTGCTACTAATGGCAAACTAATCGTAGTAATCAGTTCTTGGTTACCTCTTACATTGTAATAGTAAGGTTCCATTACAAAGCTTTTACCAGACTCGAACGGTGCTAAGTGCCATTCATCAATACGTTCCCCATTATTGTTTAGAGCAGTATTACTGAAGCTGGCCATGCCTAACGCTTCAAAACTAGAGTCTGTTGGTGAAAAGAATGGAGATAAAATACCGTCTTTATTTAATGCTTTTTGAGTAAGCTCAGAATCATCTTTAATGAATTGGCCTTGTTCCCATACCATGTAGCCAGCAAACACACTTTCATTTTGAATTTTCAATGAAGACGTGAATTGTTCAATAAGAAGACTGGAATTTGCTTTATGTTGGTTTGATAGTTCTAATAATGATTTTAGTTGTTTTAAATTACTAATAACCGGAGAGAAAAGTCCGTTTAGCTCTGCACTTTGCTGGTTGGCAATAGACAATAGTTTGTAATCAATGTTATCGGCAAGCTGGTCTGATACATGTTGAGTTATCTCATCATTTACATTGTTATAAGAGATAGTGGTAAACAACATGGCCGTACTTAATGTAATAAATATGGCAAGGCCTGCACTAACTGCTATACGTGTTTTTATAGATTTAAACATAATGTCTCTGATTTGATGAACGTAATTTTATAGAATTACTTATCGACTGAAGTCAGCTAATCCTTAATTAAATATGGATATTAATCGTATTATTTAATCGCCTTGTTCACATTGGCTTCACAAGCGATGATTTATACTTGTACATTCATACTTAGATACATGCTAACTCTCTTATTTTATTAGTTTTCTGTTAGTCTGTTTTGGTGATATTTATAATTTTATAGTGAGAAAAAAATGAACAAAAAACTATTTGTGCCTTTGCTATTTACTGTTGCTTTGGTTGGTTGTGATGATGCAAGTGAAGCGATTGATAAAGCACAAGATGCGGCCAATAAAGCAGTAGATATGGCTCAATCGAAATTAGAATCAGTAGATCTGAGTGTGTTGAATATTGAACAATTTGGTGATGCCGCGGATTCGGCTTCTGAATTTGCAGAATCAATTGATGAAGCACTTAATGCTGATTATAGTAATCCTGAAGCTTTAGTTGAAATCAAAGAGCACATCTCTAATGCGTATAGTTGCTTAGTTGAAGCCTCATCTGAATCTACGGCAGACAAACTTTTAGATAAAGTATTATCAAGTATTTCAAATGAAGAAGCGCAATCTTTGATTGAGAAAGGCGTAGAACGTGCACAAGAAATGCAAGAGTGCGTAATGTAATTCTATCTATTTAATGAGTAGTAAATTACGCATAAAAAAGCCCTGTAATCTCACTGTTTATAAGTGTGATACAGGGCTTTTTAGTGCTTGTTAATCTATCTGGTTAACAATAACCGTGAAGATTACAGCTTGTCAGTTAACTCGATAGCTTGACCGATGTAGTTTGCTGGCGTCATCTCTTTTAGACGAACTTTCTCATCTGCAGGGATGTCTAAACCGTCGATGAATGCACGCATGCCTTCGCCGTCGATACGCTTACCACGAGTCAGTTCTTTTAGTTTCTCGTATGGCTTCTCGATACCGTAACGACGCATAACAGTTTGTACTGGTTCTGCAAGAACTTCCCAGTTTTTATCTAGTTCAGCTTCAAGTGCTGCACGGTTGATCTCTAATTTGCTAATGCCTTTTAGAGTCGACGTGTATGCAATGATAGCGTAGCCACAACCAACACCTAGGTTACGAAGAACCGTTGAGTCAGTTAGGTCACGCTGCCAGCGAGATACAGGCAGTTTTTGAGATAGGTGATTAAAGATTGCGTTAGCAAGACCTAGGTTACCTTCTGAGTTTTCAAAATCGATTGGGTTAACTTTATGCGGCATCGTTGAAGAGCCGATTTCACCCGCAATCGTTTTTTGTTTGAAGTGACCAAGAGCAATGTAGCCCCAAACGTCACGGTCAAAATCAAGAAGGATAGTATTGAAACGTGCAATCGCATCAAATAGTTCTGCAATGTAATCATGCGGTTCGATTTGAGTTGTGTACGGGTTCCAGTTAACGCCTAGAGATTCAGTGATGAACTCTTCGCTAAATGCATGCCAATCAACCTCAGGGTAAGCAGAAAGGTGAGCGTTATAGTTACCAACAGCACCATTGATTTTTGCTAGGATTTCAACGTTTTCGATTTGCTTGTATTGACGTTCCATACGGTACGCAACGTTCGCCATTTCTTTACCCATTGTTGATGGAGAAGCTGGTTGACCGTGTGTACGAGAAAGAAGAGGAATGTCACGGTATTCGTTCGCTAATGCTTTGATTGCATCGATAACGTTACGGATTTCAGGAAGAACGATAGTGTCACGTGCTTCTTTAAGCATAAGAGCGTGAGACGTATTGTTGATGTCTTCTGAAGTACAAGCAAAGTGAATAAATTCATTGATAGCGTGAAGCTCAGGAACATCAGCAACTTTTTCTTTTAAGAAGTATTCAACTGCTTTTACGTCGTGGTTTGTAGTGCGCTCAATGTCTTTGATGCGCATAGCGTCTTCTTCGCTGAAGTTTGCAGCGATGTTATCTAAGAATTGATTCGCTTCTGCGCTTAATGTAGCCACTTCCGCAATCGATTGCGTAGCTGCTAATTTTTGAAGCCAACGAACTTCAACAACAGTGCGGTACTTCAGTAAGCCGTACTCACTAAAGATGCTGCGTAAAGAAATTGTTTTACTTCCGTAGCGACCGTCTACAGGTGAAACAGCAGTTAATGCTGACAATTCCATGTGAATCTCCTAGATATGTGTAAAGGTTAAAGGATAAAGCCTACCTGTAAATCAAGTAGGCTTTAATTTTTTAAATTCGAGCTAAAATAATTTTTGCTTGCTCTACCATTTTCTTACGGCCAAAAATTAAGTGACGACGTTTGCCACCAGTTTGACGCCATAATACAGCAGAGCGAATACCTGAAAGCAACAAAGAACGCACTTTATGTTGTGTCATTGATTGCTGTAAGATTGCAGGTGTGCCAGTGACTTGAATGCGAGGTCCCATAGGACTGATTACATCTAAATAAATACTGGCAATGTTACTAAGCATTTGTTCGTCATGAATGTCAAAATGTTCAAGTTGGCGTTCAATCGTACTGATACGTTCACCAAGCTTACTCATGCCATCGCGATGGCCAGCAAGCTTGCGTTCTAACGCCATTAAACTGATTAAGTAACGAGTTAATTCACTGCCTGCCGGCGTGTTATCAAAATCTCGAACTAGACATTCTAAACCAATGCGCAAATTGGCTTCGCTGCCATAGACTGCAACGGTATTATTTGGATTGGTTTCTAAAATAGATTGAATCGCAGTATCAAACGCAGCTTGATCACAGTGTCCATCTTTCGCCATTTTTTGTACTAAGCTTGCCGCTTGGCAAATGCCAGCAAATGCAATGGTTCTGTCAAATAAAGTGTTAGCCACGCTTGTTTACTCCTAAATACGCTCTTCGATAATACCGCCACCTAGGCAAATTTCACCTAAATAGAATACTGCTGATTGACCAGGGGTCACTGCAATTTGTGCTTCATCAAAGATCACTTTAATGTTTTCATCATCGATAGGGATGATAGTACAAGGGATATCGGTTTGACGGTAACGTGTTTTTACTGTGCAACTCAATGGTGCTTTGATCGCAGTGCGATCAACCCAATCAAGTTGAGATGCTAATAAGCCTTGAGATTTCAGTAATGGGTGATCATGACCTTGAACAGCAATTAACACATTACGTTTTAAATCTTTCTCGCCAACAAACCATGGGTCTTCGTTACCGCCGCCGCCTTTAGAACCGCCGATATGTAACCCTTTACGTTGGCCTAGAGTGTGGTACATCAAGCCTTGATGCTGACCAATTACTTTGCCTTCAGGGGTTTCGATATTACCTGGTTGTGCTGGTAAATATTTGCCTAGGAATTCAGTGAATTTACGCTCACCGATAAAGCAAATACCAGTAGAATCTTTTTTCTTTGCTGTGATCAAATCTTGCTCTTCAGCAATGCGGCGTACTTCAGGTTTTTCTAAATCGCCAACAGGGAATAAGCTACGAGATACTTGATCCGAGCTTAATGTGTATAGGAAGTAGCTTTGATCTTTGTTTGAATCTAAACCACGAAGCATTTGAGGCTTAGCGCCATTTGCAATTTCTTCTGCCGTTGGGAATGTACGACGAACGTAATGGCCCATAGCGATGAAATCGGCATCTAGAACTTCATCTGCAAATTCTAAGAATGCTTTAAATTTGATTTCTTTATTACAAAGAATATCTGGATTTGGCGTACGGCCAGCTTTGTATTCCTCTAGGAAATACTCAAAAACGTTGTCCCAGTATTCAGCAGCAAAGTTAATGGTGTGAAGGTGAATACCTAATTTGTCACACACGGCTTGTGCATCGGCTAAATCTTCGGCAGCGGTACAATATTCCTCGTTGTCATCTTCTTCCCAGTTTTTCATGAAAAGACCTTCAACTTGGTATCCTTGTTGCTGAAGTAGATAGGCTGATACTGAAGAATCCACACCACCGGACATACCGACGATGACTTTCTTTTGGCTGTTGTCTGACATTCTTTAACACCACTAATAAAACTTGAAGCAGATTCTAACAGAAAGAATATGCGTGGGACAGATCCGAGAACAAAATCACATAATTATATCTGTGAAATTAAGGTTATTTATGTTGATTTAGCCTTTCAGATTTAAGCGTTTCGCTAAACGATGTAAATTTCCTGTATCAAGCTGCAAAGCTCTGGCGGTTGCTGCCCAGTTTTGTTGGTTTTCGTGATAGGTTTTTTTTATTAACATTGTTTGAAATTCATCAGTTGCAGAGCGTAAGTTTTTTGCATTCACCTTACTGATTGCATCTTCTTGTTGAGTTGGATTATTTTCAATTTGAGTGTCTTTTTTTATCGAAAAATGCAACGGATTTAGTGTTAAATCAGAGTCATTACTTTGGGCTCTAGAAAGAACAGCAGCTCGGCTAATTACATGTTCTAGCTCTCGAATATTTCCCGGCCATGAGTAACTATTTAATAAGGCGATAGCTTCTGGAGTGATACGAATGCTTGATGCATTTAATTTAATGCGGTTTTTTTCTGCAAAATAGCCCACAAGAAGCGTGATGTCATTTTCTCTGTCGCGCAGTGGAGGGACAAAAATAGGAAACACACTAAGACGGTGATATAAGTCTGCTCTAAAATCCCCCGTTTTTACTTCATCACTTAATATTTTATTGGTTGCTGCAATAATACGAGTATTCACTTTGATATGATTGTCGCTACCAATCCGCTGAATATCTCCATATTGTAACACGCGCAGTAATTTGGCTTGAAGAGCCAGAGACAGTTCGCCAATTTCATCTAAAAATAAGGTGCCATTATCAGCAGATTCAAACTTCCCCTTTCGATTACTGATAGCCCCAGTAAATGCGCCTTTTACGTGACCAAAGAGTTCACTTTCAGCAACAGATTCAGGCAAAGCCGCACAGTTTAAGTACACCAAAACGTGTTCTGAACGTGTAGATCTATGATGTAAAGCACTGGCAACGAGCTCTTTACCTACGCCCGTTTCACCGGTAATTAATACTGACAGTTCTGTATTAGCAACCGCATTAATGTTGGTTTGAAGTTCTTGTATAGCGGAAGATTCACCAATCATTTCAACCGTATTATTTTGTGAATTTTCAAATGATGAGGTTGTTAAGGTATGACTTGATTGGCTTTCCAGTTTTTCCATCAATAATGCAGTATTTAAGCTCGTTGCGGCGAGTGCACTAATTATCCGCAGTTCTTTATTGGTGAATTTGTCAAATTGTTCAGGATCAAACGCATCAATAGTGACGGCTCCGATTAAGCGTTCATTCACAATCAAAGGTAAGCCAATGCAAGAGTGCACGTGCAATTCACTTTTTATATTAGCAATGAGTCCATCATAAGGGTCAGGCAGATCGCTATTAGAAGGAAACCGAACTATATCCCCAGCTCTGGCAATGGCTTCTAGGCGAGGATGTTGTGAAATAGCAAAGCGACGGCCAATAACATCACTATCAAGACCATTTGTCGCTAAAGGAGAAAAGTATTGGTTTTTAAACAACAATAATGCAGAGGCATCACATTGCAATGCGTTTCTGATGGTTGATAACAAGCGTTCAAAACGGTCTTTATTTGATAGCCCAGAGGTTAAATCTAACGCAATTTGAACCCATTCTTCTTTGATGCTATTCATCGTTACCTCACATTACATTTACTGTTAATTTGACGATTGTACTGTCATTTTAACAAATGTAAATAATTGTCATTATGACACTTATTGTTTGTTGGTTATTTATTTTCTTTAAAAATCAACGACATGAAAGTTGGCACACTCAATGCAATATGTGTTGTAACGCTAATGATTAAATGAGAAAAAACAATGACTATTCATATTAAAAACAATGTTAACTGGGTTGGCCAACGTGATTGGGAAGTATCAGACTTCCATGGTACTGAATTTAAAATGACCAAAGGCACAAGCTATAACAGTTATCTTATTCAAGAAGAGAAAACGGTATTGATTGATACGGTTGATCATCGTTTTAGTCATCAATTTATTCAAAATTTGGAAATGGAAATTGACCTAGCGAGTATTGATTACATTGTGATTAATCACGCAGAAGAAGATCATGCCGGTGCGCTTGCAGCATTAATGGAGAAAATTCCAGGTACCCCAATTTATTGTACTGAAAACGCAATTGATTCAATTGTAGGTCATCATCACCATCCTGAATGGAATTTTAATCCAATTAAAACGGGTGACGCATTAGATATTGGTAATGGCAAACAATTGGTGTTTGTTGAAGCACCAATGTTGCATTGGCCAGACAGTATGATGACGTACTTAACAGGTGATGCAATTTTGTTTAGTAATGATGCATTTGGTCAGCACTATTGTGATGAACGCTTATTTAATGACGAAGTTGATCAAACTGAATTGATGGATCAATGTTTGCGTTATTACGCCAATATCCTTACGCCATTCAGTGCGTTAGTGACAGCAAAAATTAAAGAAGTATTAAGCTTTAATTTACCCGTAGACATGATTGCAACTTCTCATGGTTGTGTATGGAGAGACAATCCAACTCAAATCATTCATCAATATTTAGAGTGGGCTGACAACTACCAAGAAGATCGAATTACTATTTTTTATGATTCTATGTCAAACAACACTCGAATGATGGCGGATGCGATTGCTCAGGGTATTCACGATGTGGACCCAGCAGTGGCGGTAAAAGTATTTAATGTCTCTCGCCAAGATAAAAATGACATTTTAACCAGTGTGTTCCGCTCAAAAGGGATCCTTGTTGGCTCATCAACCATGAATAATGTGATGATGCCTAAAATTGCAGGCATGTTAGAAGAGATCACGGGTCTTCGATTCAGCGCAAAAAAGGCAGGGGCTTTTGGTAGCTACGGTTGGAATGGCGGTGCGGTAGACAGAATACATTCTCGTTTAACCGATGCTGGTTTTGAAACTGCGGTAGGCTTAAAAGCAAAATGGCGTCCAGATGGTAAAGCGATGCAATTGTGCCGCGAACACGGTCAATTTCTTGCTAAACAATGGGCATTAAAGCCATTAACCACTACGTTCAATACCATTAATGTCGAAAAAAAAGCAGAAGAGAAAAAAGAAGTAATAGCGATTGATCTTTCTACTGAATCCTCAGTAGAAAAAGAGGTGGCGTTAAGCTCTACAAATGACGTTAAACAATGCATGTTATGTACCGTGTGTAATTGGGTATATAACCCTGAAATAGGTGAGCCAAACCAAGGCGTAGAACCTAATACTGTATGGGCTGATGTACCTGACTATTTCTTATGTCCTGAATGTAATTTAGGCAAAGATGTTTTTGTTGAAGTTAAGTAAGGAGTTAAATAATGAGTTTACCAATCGTTATTATTGGCAGTGGTTTTGCTTCTTATCAGTTAATTAAAACAATTCGTCGAACGAACAGTGATTGCGTTATTCATGTCTTTACTAACGATGCAGGTGATGACTATAACAAGCCAGATTTAAGCCATGTGTTTTCAAAAAAACAGAACCTTGAAGATGTAATTACGTTATCCGCAGGGAACTTTGCGGAGCAATATAATGTGGTTTTACATTCGTATACCTTGGTGGAATCGATTGATCCAGAGAATCAAACAGTCACTGCAAATGGCGAAATATTGTTATATGAGAAATTAGTGTTAGCGACTGGCTCACAAACATTTATACCGCCTTTTCATGGGGATGGATGTGAAGATATTCTTACTTTGAATAGCTTAAGAGAATTTGAAGTTATTCAACAGAAAGTATTGGATGCACAGAAATTGCTTGTTGTTGGTGGTGGTTTAATAGGTACAGAGCTCGCAATGGATTTAGCTAGTGCTGGAAAGTCGGTAATACTGGTTGAGCCAAATACACATTTACTTGCCAATATGATCCCTGATTTTATTTCATTACCGCTTGAGAATACATGCAGAGAGGAAGGCGTTACGGTGAATTTATCTGATTGCGTACAATCGGTAAATAAACAAGATGATGGGTATAGAGTTACAACAACTAATGGTCAATCCTATCAAGTTGATTGTGTGATATCTGCGGCAGGGCTGAAGGCAAATACACGGTTAGCGACAAAAGCAGATATCGCGGTTAATCGTGGGATTATCGTTGACTCTACATTGCAAACATCCGCTAGAAATGTCTATGCATTAGGTGATTGTGCTGAAATTGAAGGTAAGGTTATGGCCTATCTTCAACCGATATTATTGAGTGCCAATGCGTTAGCTAAAACGTTATTGGGAATCGATACAGCATTAACCTTGCCTAATATGATGGTGAAGGTAAAAACACCCGCTTACCCAATTCAACTCGCGGGTAATACATCAGCCAATATACATCGTTGGTCTATTGATCTTGATGTACAAGGGATATGTGCTAAAGCTTATGATGTAGATAATAATCTGACAGGATTTGTTGTGACTAAAGATCATATGAAGAAAGCATTTCCTTTATTTAGAGAGATACATAATACGAATTAGTAGAGGTGGACAATGACAGACATTCCTCATGGCTTAATTAAAGGCGTTGTGCTTAGTCGTTATGATTGGACTGACCATTTATTTAGTTTATTTGTGGAAGCGCCAATTGAAACGTATCAGGCTGGGCAATTTACCAAATTAGCATTACCTGATGGGAATGGTGGTTGGGTGAGAAGGGCGTATTCGATTGTGAATAACCCAAAACAGGCTGAAGGGCATCAACAAATGGAATTTCTGATCATCGCTGATGACAATGGAGAATTATCTCCCCGGCTTCAATCGCTTAATTCTGGAGATGAAATTTTTGTTGGAAAAGAGGCTGCTGGCTTCATGACAATGAATGAAGTTCCAAAAAGTGTGGATGATTTATGGCTATTATCGACAGGAACCGCTATCGGGCCATTTATTTCAATACTAGAAACCCCGTTATTAGACATACGGTTTAAGAATATCGTGCTAGTTCATGCTGTGAGAACAGAGTCTGAATTAATTTATCAAGAACGTATTCAATTATTACTTAATCGATATGAGAAGAGGTTCCATTATGTCCCAATTATTTCTAGAGAACATGTCACCGGAACTTTATGTGGACGAATCCCGTCTTTATTACTCAATGGAGAGATCGAAAATTACGCTAAATGTCAGCTTAATAAAGCAGATAGTTTCTTATATCTCTGCGGTAATCCCAGCATGGTTAAAGACACCGCAAGCACATTGAATGAACTAGGGTTTGAAAAGCATCTTCGTAAGAAAGCAGGGCAGTTTAGCTCTGAGAATTATTGGTAATCACACATAGAAGTATTACATTTTTATTTGGAGAGTCATTTACGTATTCCCGCAAATTGGACGATTCAACGCTCAACGCCATTTTTTACTAAAGACAATGTCCCTGAGGCGTTGTTAACTCACCACAATACGGCTGCTGAAGTGTTTGGCCAACTATGTGTGATGGAAGGTGTTGTTACTTATTATGGTTTTGCCGATTCAGAGGCGACAGAGCCCGAGCTCAAAGTGGTTATTAATGCAGGGCAATTTGCCACGAGTCCTCCCCAGTACTGGCACCGTATTGAATTGAGCGATGATGCTCAATTCAACATTAATTTCTGGTCTGATCAAGACAAAAGCGGCAAGAAAATGTTTAACACGAAATAATTATGAACACTCTTTTTTTCATTTATGGCATAGTAGGCGAAATTATTGAGTGAGAAGTAAAATGACAGACCAACAAGACGATTTCATGACGGAAGAAACACTGATTGAAACCGTAAAAAATCAAATTGAAGATGGCAGCCCAGTTGCAGTAAAAGAGACACTAATGCGCTTGGTAATGACGGGTAACCCACGTGAAGATGCGATTGAAATGATGGCTTGCGCGTTGGCAATTGAAGTCGTTGATGTGATGAAGAATGGCGCTGAATTTAATCAAAAGCGTTATAAAGAAAATCTAGAATCATTACCAGACATGAGTTTCATGGGTGATGAATAATAGTAATAACGATTGTTTTTAATCGGTATTAAAGATAAATAAAAAGGGCTAATAGTATTGATACTATTAGCCCTTTTCCATATTGAGTACGTTTAATTTGCGCAGCCAATTTCACCAGTCAACATGCAGTTTTGTTGCTGTTTTTCTTGATTGTCATAGTGCTCATTAGTGAGTTCGGTAGAGTTAATGTCTTCTCTATCTGCTGGAGCACAAGCACTTAAAAATAATACGCTAGCAATCCCTGCTACCTTGATGATTATGTTCATTTTTATTCCTTTATTCTTATAGTGTTTTCTTAATGTTAAGTTAAAAAACCTCAAACGGGTAGTTGTTTTTAACTTATTTTTTACATTTGTAATTGTTGTTCTAAAGTGAGACTTCCTTCCATTCGCCATGAGGGACATCTTGAATAGTCCAATCGCCCATTGAGTAACGGATTAAACGCAAAGTTGGAAATCCAATATGAGCGGTCATACGGCGAACTTGTCGATTACGACCTTCAATAATAGTGAGAGCAATCCATGTTGTTGGAATGGCAGCTCGGAATCTGACAGGAGGGTTACGCTCCCATAAGTCAGGTTCTTCCAGAATTTCTACTTTCGCTGGTAAAGTCATGCCATCTTTCAGCTCAACACCTTGACGAAGCTTTTCTAAGTCTTCTTCTGTCGGTGCGCCTTCCACTTGTACCCAGTATGTTTTTGGTGATTTTGATTCAGGCTGAGTTAAACGGGCTTGCAATACACCATCATTGGTTAAAATTAATAAGCCTTCACTGTCACGGTCAAGACGACCTGCCGCATAAACGTCTTTAACTGTAATAAAATCTGCGAGCGTCTGGCGATGCTGATCATCGGTAAATTGACTCAATACATCAAAAGGTTTATTAAAGATAAGGACTTTACGATCTTCTGGTGCAGGGCGTGGCTTTTGTGTGGTTTTTTTCTTAAATGCCGGTTTTTTCCAATTTGGAGAACGCTTGAATGTCATGTTAACTACCTTGCAAAATTGTAAAGCTTTTGTGGTGTTTAGTTTTAAAGTTCGCCGCTTTTCGCTATAGTACGCGCGTGAAACTAAAGACTAATAAAAATAAAGTCGGTAAATTACAAAGCCTATTATACGTTTTGTTATTGGTTTTGTAGATTAAATAGGGAAATTAAATGACAACGCAAAAATCTAAGATTATCTATACCATCACTGATGAAGCGCCAGCATTGGCGACGCATTCACTTCTTCCAATTATTCAAGCATTTGCAGCATCATCTAACATTGATGTTGATACTCGCGATATCTCACTTGCGGGTCGTGTCATTGCAAATTTTTCTGAATACTTAACAGAAGACCAACGTATTAGTGATGCATTGGTAGAGCTTGGCGAACTCGCTAAAACGCCTGAAGCAAACATCATTAAACTTCCGAACATCAGTGCGTCAATTCCTCAGCTTCATGCGGTAATTAAAGAGCTTCAAGCAAAAGGCTATGCTCTACCTAATTACCCGGAAGAAGCAAAAACGGACGAAGAGAAAGCCGTTAAAGCGGTTTACGATAAAATCAAAGGTTCAGCAGTTAACCCTGTCCTTCGCGAAGGTAACTCTGATCGTCGTGCGCCGGGTGCAGTTAAGCAATACGCGCGTAATAATCCACACTCAATGGGGGCGTGGGCGAAGGATTCAAAATCACACGTTGCGAGCATGAGTGAAGGTGACTTTTACGCCAGCGAAAAATCAGTGACGATTGATGGTGCAACAAACGTTAATATTGAATTTGTTGCAACTAATGGCGATGTAACAGTACTGAAAGAAGGACTGGCACTGAAAGACAAAGAAATTATTGATGGTTCTTGTCTAAGCAAAAAAGCGTTGGTTGAATTCTTTGACGCTGAAATCAAAAAAGCAAAAGAAGAAGACGTGTTGCTTTCTTTACACATGAAAGCAACCATGATGAAAGTATCAGATCCTGTTATTTTTGGTCATGCCGTTAAAGTGTTCTATAAAGAAGTATTTGAAAAACACGCAGCAACTTTTGAAAAGCTAGGTGTCGATGCTAATAATGGCGTAGGTGATGTTTATACTAAAATAGTATCATTGCCAGACGCTGAAAAAGCGGCGATTGAAGCGGATCTTGCAGCGGTTTACGAATATCAACCAGAGCTTGCAATGGTCGATTCAGACCGTGGTATCACGAATCTTCATGTACCAAGTGATGTGATCATTGATGCGTCTATGCCTGCTGCATTACGTACCTCTGGTCGTATGTGGGGACCAGATGGTCAACTAAAAGATACAAAAGCGATGATCCCAGATCGTTGTTATGCAGGTGTGTACCAATCGGTGATTGAGTTCTGTAAAGTGAATGGCGCATTTGACCCAACCACAATGGGCTCAGTGCCTAACGTAGGCCTAATGGCTCAAAAAGCAGAAGAATATGGTTCTCATGATAAGACGTTTATTCTTCCTGAAGCCGGCACCGTACGAGTGATTGATGGCGCAGGAACTGCGCTAATTGAGCACGCAGTGGGTGAAGGCGATATCTGGCGTATGTGTCAGGCAAAAGACGCACCAATCCAAGATTGGGTTAAATTGGCCGTAAACCGTGCTCGTGCAACAGGCACTCCGGCTATTTTCTGGCTTGATAGTAATCGTCAACATGATGCTGAACTGATTAAGAAAGTGAATACCTACCTTGCTGATCATGATACGTCAGGTCTTGATATTCAAATTTTATCGCCAGTAGAAGCGACTGAATATACGTTAGCGCGCATTATCAAAGGTGAAGATACTATCTCTGTAACGGGTAATGTATTACGTGATTACCTAACGGATTTATTCCCAATTCTAGAGCTAGGTACATCAGCGAAGATGTTGTCTATTGTGCCTCTTATGAATGGTGGTGGTTTGTTTGAAACTGGAGCGGGTGGTTCTGCACCAAAACACGTTCAACAATTTGAAAAAGAAAACCATTTACGTTGGGATTCTTTAGGTGAGTTCTTAGCTTTAGCGGCATCGTTTGAACACTTAAGTGTAACGACGGGCAATGCAAAAGCACAAATACTTGCTGATACACTTGATGCAGCAACGTCTAAGTTCCTTGAAACCAACAAATCACCATCACGTCGTGTTGGTGAGTTAGATAACCGTGGTAGCCACTTCTATCTAGCAATGTACTGGGCACAAGAACTTGCGGCACAAACGAAAGATGCTGAACTTCAAGCTTACTTTGGTTCATTGGCTGAAACATTAACATCGAATGAAGAAAAAATTGTGGATGAGTTAAATGCGGCACAAGGTGCTGCAGGTAATGTTGGTGGTTATTTCCAACCCGTTGCTGAACTTGCTGCAAAAGAGATGCGTCCAAGTGCTACATTAAATGCAGCGCTAGCATCTATTTAATATTCAACAACTTTTTTATATAAAAAGCAGTTTAAATATATAAAAAGTGGTTAAAATGAAAAGCCTTGAGGTAGTGATACTTCAAGGCTTTTTTTTATCATTAAGATAACTATTAAATACTCGTATTGTAGTAATTACGTTTTGGGCAGGAAGAAATAATTTCTGCTCGGTTAAATGAAATGACCTCTTCAAGCACTACATCAAATCCCCATAAACGGTGTAAATGCTTCATTACCTCTGTATGGCTCTTATCAAGTGGGATCCTATTATGTGGTATATGTCTTAGGGTTAAAGAACGATCGCCCCTCACATCCACATTCCACACTTGAATATTAGGCTCTAAATTACTTAAATTATATTGAGCTGCTAACTTTTCTCTTATTTCTCGATAGCCTGTTTCATCGTGAATCGCATTGACCTCAATGTGTTTGTTTTTATCATTGTCTAGAATTGAAAATAATTTAAATTCACGGATAAGTTTTGGCGATAAATACTGACTAATGAAGCTTTCATCTTTGAAGTTATGCATTGCAAAATGAGCAGCATCAAGCCAATCCGTTCCGGCTAAATCAGGAAACCATTCTCTGTCTTCATCTGTTGGTTCTTCACAGATCCGACGGATATCTTGGAACATAGCAAACCCTAGGGCGTAAGGATTAATCCCACTAAAGTAAGGGCTATTGTAAGCAGGTTGTGCAACTACGTTAGTATGGCTATGTAGGAACTCTAATATGAATTTTTCTGAGACTAAGCCATCATCATAAAGATGATTCAAAATAGTGTAATGCCAGAAGGTGGCCCATCCTTCATTCATGACTTGAGTTTGTTTTTGAGGATAAAAATACTGGCTGATTTTTCTTATAATCCTAACTACTTCTCGTTGCCATGATTCAAGTAATGGGGCGTGCTTCTCAATGAAATAGAGAATGTTTTCTTGTGGCTCGGAAGGGAAGCGTATTTTTTCTTCGCTGCTTTCTTCTTTTGATTTTGGTACGGTTCGCCATAGATCATTTACTTGCGATTGAAGATACGCTTCTCTGTCTTCTTGGCGAATTTTTTCTTCTGCGATAGAAATTTTCTCAGGACGCTTATAGCGATCAACGCCATAGTTCATAAGAGCATGGCAAGAATCGAGAATTTTTTCTACCTCATCTGCCCCATATTTTTCTTCACATTGGGTTAAGTATTGTTGAGCAAATAATAGATAATCAACAATAGAACTGGCGTCTGTCCATGTTTGGAAAAGATAGTTGCCTTTAAAAAAAGAATTATGTCCATAACACGCATGAGCCATTACTAAGGCTTGCATTGTGATGGTGTTCTCTTCCATTAGATAGGCAATACACGGCGATGAATTAATAACAATCTCATACGCTAAGCCCATTTGACCGTGTTTATAATTTTGCTCTGTCTGGATAAATTTTTTACCAAAAGACCAATGATGATAGTTTATAGGCATACCTACGCTAGAGTAGGCATCCATCATTTGCTCAGCCGTGATTATTTCAATCTGATTAGGATAAGTATCAAGGCGATAGTGTTGCGCGACCTTTTTTATTTCCACATGATATTGTTCTAATATTTGAAAGGTCCAATCTGGCCCATCAGGTAGCATTGCTTTCCTTTTCATAGTGCCTCCTAAGCCAATTGTTTTTGAAATAACTCTCTGAAAATAGGATAAATATCTTCAACCGAACGAATGTTTTTTATCGCAAAATTATCAAATCCTTGAGTGAGTTTTTCATATTCTGTCCACAAGGTTTGATGGTGGCGTTTGGTTATTTCAATGTAAGAGTAATACTGACAATAAGGGAGAATCGATGCGGTAAGCAACTCTTTACATTTTGGTGAATCATCTGCCCAATTATCCCCATCAGACGCTTGTGCGGCATAGATATTCCATTCATTTACAGGGAATCGCTCAGCAATCACTTCTTTCATTAGCCTTAATGCACTGGATACCATCGTTCCCCCAGTTTCTTGGGAGTAGAAAAAATCGTGTTCATTAACTTCTTTCGCTTGAGTATGATGACGTATAAAGACCACTTCGACATTTTCATAGGTACGAGTAAGGAAAAGATAAAGCAGAACATAAAAACGTTTTGCGATGTCTTTCGTTGCTTGATCCATTGATCCTGAAACGTCCATTAAACAGAACATGACCGCCTGACTTGATGGGATAGGGGTTCGTTCATAATTTTTATAACGTAAATCAAAAGAATCAATATAGGGTACGTGTTTAATCTTTTCTCGTAATGTGTCGATTTCTTCTTTCATTTTTCGTACTGAGAGAGGTTGAGCAGGTTCGCTGTTTTTAATTTCTTCTAACTCTATTTCTAATTCAGCAAGCAGGCGTTTTTTACCTGCTGTCATAGCGGTTCTACGAGCAAGGGATTGTTGTAGTGAACGTACAATATCAATGTTAGAAGGAATGCCAGCAGTTTGGAACCCTGCGCGATGGGTTTCCCATTCAGTGATCTTTTGAACCTGATTTTTTTCTAAATTAGGCAGTTCAAGTTCTTCAAATAGAATATCTAAATATTCATCTTTTGAGATTTGAAAGCTAAATTCATCTTCGCCTTCACCGTCGGGACTCGCATCGCCATCTCCAGAACCCCCACCATTTCCTCCTTGTGGGCGTTCAATCTTATCTCCTCTTATGAATTGATCATTACCAGGAAGCACTCGTTCACGAATCCCTCCTTGGCCTTGATGAAAAACAGGTTCGGAAATATCTCCCTTAGGTATAGAGATACTTTCACCGTCGTCAATATTAGTGACAGAGCGTTGGTTAACGGCATCAGATACAGCTCGTTTAATCTGATCTTGATGACGGCGAATAAAGCGCTGTCTGTTAACGGTACTTTTCTTTTTCCCGTTTAATCTTCTATCAATAAATTGAGCCATCATTTACCCCTTATTTTGCTAGGGACAGCTCATTGAATAATGAGCTGCAACATAATCTTGAAAATAAAAGCATTTTATTATGAAGATTTACGAACTCGCAGATACCATTCTGCCAGCAGGCGAACTTGTTTTTTGGTGTACCCTTTTTCCATCATACGAGCGACAAAATCATCGTGTTTTTTCTGATCATCTGTTGATGTTTTTCCATTAAAAGAAATGACTGGCAGAAGGTCTTCGGTATTGGAGAACATTTTCTTCTCAATAACGACGCGTAGTTTTTCATAACTAGTCCACATTGGATTTTGGCCGTTATTATTGGCTTTAGCTCGAAGAACAAAGTTTACAATTTCGTTTCTAAAGTCTTTTGGATTGCTAATACCAGCCGTTTTTTCAATTTTTTCTAGTTCATCGTTAAGTGCAGAACGATCAAATAATTGGCCTGTATCTGGATCTCTATATTCTTGATCTTGAATCCAGAAGTCAGCATAAATAACATAACGGTCAAAAATGTTTTGACCATACTCAGAATAAGATTCTAGGTAGGCGGTTTGAATTTCTTTACCAATAAATTCTACGTATTTAGGTACCAAGAAACCTTTAACAAACTCGGTGTATTTATCGGCAACATCTTGGGCAAATTGTTCGCGCTCAATTTGTTGTTCAATGACATAGAAAAGGTGCACAGGGTTCGCAGCCACTTCTGTTTGGTCAAAGTTAAATACACGCGAAAGGATCTTAAAGGCAAATCGAGTTGATAAGCCTGACATTCCTTCATCAACCCCCGCGAAGTCTTTATATTCTTGATAGCTTTTTGCTTTTGGATCCGTATCTTTTAATGTTTCACCGTCATAAACACGCATTTTAGAAAAAAGAGATGAATTTTCAGGATCTTTAAGGCGAGACAGTATTGAAAACTGAGCCAAAATATCTAACGTGCTTGGAGAGCAAGGTGCGTGAGACAGTTCACTGTGCTCAAGTAGTTTTTGGTAAATTTTTACTTCTTCAGAAACACGTAAACAATAAGGAACTTTTACAATATAAACCCTATCTAAAAAGGCCTCATTATTTTTGTTATTTCTAAAGGTTTGCCATTCAGATTCATTAGAGTGAGCTAAAATCATTCCATCAAAAGGCAGAGCTGATAGACCTTCAGTACCATTAAAGTTACCTTCTTGAGTCGCAGTAAGAAGAGGGTGGAGAACTTTAATGGGTGCTTTAAACATTTCCACAAATTCCATTAAGCCTTGGTTCGCTTTACATAGGGATCCTGAATAGCTGTAGGCATCAGGGTCATCTTGTGCAAAATGTTCTAATTGACGAATATCAACCTTACCTACAAGAGTTGAGATATCTTGATTGTTTTCATCACCAGGTTCTGTTTTTGCTATACCGACTTGGTCAAGAATTGATGGATGTACTTTTATGACTTTAAATTGCGTAATGTCACCACCAAACTCATGCAATCTTTTTGCTGCCCAAGGAGACATTATGGATCTAAGGTTACGAGATTCAATACCATACTCTTTTCTTAAGAGCTCTCCGTCTTCTGCAATATCAAACAAACAGAAAGGATGGTCGTTAACAGGGCTTCGTACTCCATTCGCACTTAATATGTAAATAGGCATTTTTTGCATTAAGCTTTTTAATTTTTCGGCAAGTGATGATTTACCTCCGCCTACAGGACCTAGTAAATAAAGGATTTGTTTGCGTTCTTCAAGTCCTTGAGCTGCGTGTTTTAAGTAAGATACGATTTGCTCAATAGGTTCTTCCATACCATAAAAGTCTTTGAAGGTTTCATAGCGAGAGATCACTCTATTAGAAAAAATACGACTAAGCAGTGGATCAAGTGCAGTATCTATTACTTCTGGTTCACCAATTGCGATTAGAAGCCTTTCTGCTGCATTGGCATAAGCACTTTTGTCGTTACTACATAATGACAAGAAATCTTGCAGTGATAATTCTTCATCTTTTGCTGCTTCATAACGGGCTTGATAGTGGTCAAAAATACTCATATCCATTTCCTCTTGTCATCCATAGTTCTAAATCGTTCTTATCTAAGGTTAGTAACTAAACCCTTATTTTGTCCAAGAAAAAGCTGAAAATAGAATGAAAATTAATTGAGAAATGTGGCAGCGCGCAGGTATAAAAAAGGCGGAGCTTAAAAAAGTCCGCCTATTGATATTTTTGTTATTCGTTTGAATTATTTGCGGTGGTACTGTTCGCAAGCAAGTAATGTATTTTCGATTAGGCTTGCGACAGTCATAGGGCCGACACCACCAGGAACAGGCGTGATATAACTTGCTTTTGTTTTCGCTACATCGTATTCAACATCACCAATGAGCTTGCCGTTGTCTAATCGATTAATACCTACATCGACCACAACAGCCCCTTCTTTTATCCATTCGCCAGGAATGAAATTTGGTTTGCCTACAGCAACAACAACAAGATCTGCTTGGCGGATATGATGCTCAAGATCTTTTGTGAATCGATGACACGTTGTTGTTGTACAGCCAGCAAGAAGTAGTTCAAGCGTCATAGGTCGACCTACGATGTTTGATGCCCCAACAACGACAGCGTGCATACCACGAACTTCAATATTATAACGATCAAGAAGTGTGATAATGCCTTTGGGTGTGCATGAACGTAGTTTAGGAATACGTTGAGATAATCGACCTACGTTATATGGGTGAAAACCATCGACATCTTTTTCTGGGTCAATACGTTCTAGAATCTTGGTGCTATCCATACCTGCAGGAAGAGGAAGTTGAACCAAGATACCATCAATGTCAGAGTCTTGATTTAAGGTATCAATAATAGACAATAATTCTGCTTCGGTTGTCGTTGTTGGTAAATCGTAAGATTTTGAAATAAAACCAACTTCTTCGCAGGCACGACGTTTGCTACCAACATAAACTTGAGATGCAGGATCTTGTCCAACAAGTACTACTGCTAAGCCTGGAGCACGAAGTCCGGCTTCAACTCGAGCTTTAACGCGAGCGCCTACTTCTGAGCGAACAGTTTGAGAAATTAGTTTTCCATCGATAATTTGAGCGGTCATGGTCTTCCTTTAGCGGTCTAATACTGATTGACCTGTGCATTGTCGCAGAAACGCTAAGTAATTACCATAATGCAAACGTTTGCTTTTTTAGTGTTTAATATACTTATAATCGATATTGATATTTCTTTATGTTTAAAAAGTAGGTTTTATGCGCACTTTAGATCAAACAACGCACGATCTGCCTTTTTTTTCAGCATTCAGTAAGATAATGATAAGAAAAGGATTGATCTAGTTTCGTATATTCGTATAATCCTACCCCATAGAGCGCCCTTAGCTCAGCTGGATAGAGCACCTCCCTTCTAAGGAGGTGGTCGAAGGTTCGAATCCTTCAGGGCGTACCAAATTTGAAAAAGCCGCATTAACCTTATGGTTAGCGCGGCTTTTTTCATTTCTGTCATATCATTTATCAATATGCTAGCGTTACTCCATTGCTTGTTAATGGAATACACAAATGTCTTTTTGGAACGCTTTTTCGATTACTACTCGTTATGCTGAATTACCTCGTAGTCTTTTTACTCATGTAAATCCTAGTCCGTTAGATAATACACGTTGGGTTATGTGGAATAGTGAGCTAGCGGAGCAATTTGGTCTGCCTCTGATCCCTGAGAATGCACCTGAATTGTTGTCTGCATTTTCAGGTGATAATATTCCTTCTGTTTTTTCTCCTTTAGCAATGAAATATGCAGGGCACCAATTTGGTAGTTACAATCCAGATCTCGGAGATGGACGAGGACTTTTACTGGGTGAACTTGCTGATAAATCAGGAGTCAGTTTCGATCTTCATCTCAAAGGAGCGGGTCGAACTCCGTATTCACGAACTGGAGATGGTCGTGCTGTGCTGCGTTCAACTATCAGGGAATATTTGTGCAGTGAAGCGATGGAAGGGCTCAATATACCAACCACACGAGCTTTAGGTATGATGACGAGTGATACTGCTGTTTTTCGAGAAGGGTATGAAACGGGAGCGCTACTTATTAGAGCAACTGAAACTCATATTCGATTTGGGCATTTTGAACATTTGTTTTATTCGAACTTACTTATAGAACAAAAATTGTTAGCTGATAAGGTGATTGAATGGCATTTTCCAGATTGTGCGCATTCTGCTAAGCCTTACGCAGCTATGTTTAGTGAGATTGTTGATCGTACTGCCTATATGATTGCACAGTGGCAAGCGGTTGGTTTTGCT
This sequence comes from Aliivibrio sp. 1S128, assembly GCF_001691065.1. Lineage (NCBI taxonomy): Bacteria > Pseudomonadati > Pseudomonadota > Gammaproteobacteria > Vibrionales > Vibrionaceae > Aliivibrio > Aliivibrio sp. 1S128. Next base: position 99,456 of record NZ_MAJV01000091.1, read on the forward strand.
CATGGTGTTATGAATACGGATAACATGTCGATCATAGGGCAAACGTTTGATTATGGCCCGTTTGGTTTCCTTGATGATTATGAGCCTGGCTATATTTGTAATCATTCTGATTATCAAGGGCGCTATGCATTCAATCAGCAACCTAGAATCGGTTTATGGAATCTGTCAGCTCTAGCGCATTCCCTTTCTCCCCTCATTGATACTTCAGATTTAGAATCTTCTTTGGCTCAATATGAAACACAACTTCATGGCTATTTTAGCCAATTGATGAGAGATAAATTAGGGCTTTATTCTAAACAAGAAGGGGACAGTCGATTATTTGAATCTATGTTTGAACTGCTGTCGCAAAATGCGGTTGATTACACTCGATTTATGCGTTCACTTTCTTATCTGGATAATAAAGATAAACAAACTGTTGTCGATCTATTTGTTGATCGAGAAGCGGCGATATTATGGTTGGATTTGTATTTAACGCGTTGTGAGTTAGAAGACAATGGATCTGAATTTCGTTGTGAACGGATGAGAAGGGTTAACCCTAAATATATTCTCCGTAATTATTTGGCTCAACAAGCGATTGATAAAGCGCAAGAAGGCGACTTTAGTGAGGTAGAAGTACTGTCGACATTACTGAAAAGTCCGTTTGATGAGCATTTAGAGTTTGAACAATATGCTCAACTACCTCCTGAATGGGGTAAAAAAATGGAGATTAGTTGTTCTTCATAAAAGTAATAAAGCAGCCGATTTGGCTGCTTTATTAGGTTCATATTTTAGGTGTTTATTTTTTTAGGTTATGTAGCATAAACTCAGTCAATTCGTCTAAAGACATTTTATTATCAGAGTTGGTATAACCTTGTGCTAACACTGACCATTGTTGGTATGGTTCGTTTGGTAAAAAGATAGCGATGAAAATACTGGCCTTTTTTGAGTCGTCATTATTAACTCCAATTGGTTGGATCCCGGTTAATAGTCCCGTTTTATCGAGGATATCTTCATCTTGAATGTTTTCCTCTAATCCTAAACCATAGCCTACATAGAAATCAGCATCAGTCCCGTTATCAACAAATTGAAATCCTCTCTTTTCTAATGAAGATTTTAATGATTGAGAGAATCGTTCTTCTGTATCCCTATTGTTTAATTCTTTATTTAAATAATTAGCGCTGATAGTTGGGTGCCAAGAGAACGTACTCTTCCCTTGGAGCGTATTATTAATGTTACCAGTCGTAACTAAGTTTACCGTGCTTTTTTCTTGGTAGGTTTCGGACACGCAGCCCGATAGAGTAAATAATAGAATAAGTGAGATAATATATTTCAAATTAGCTACCTAGATAAATGAATGGAAGTGTTTAGAGCGTTTCTTAATCGATAGGTTCAAAAAAGGTGAGTGTAAATACTCACCTTTAATCTTATTTAGCAATAAGAGCTAAACTATTATTTTACAGCTTCACCTTCGAGTGGTTTTATTTCACTTGCATGAAATCCTTTTGGACCTTCATGGATTTCATAGGTGACAGCTTGTCCTGCCTTTAGTGTGCGGTAGCCATCCATCTCTATTGTGGAATAGTGAGCAAAAATATCCCCATCTTCTCCTTCTGGACAAATGAAGCCAAACCCTTTGGCGTTATTGAACCATTTAACTGTACCTGTTGCCATGCTATACATCCCTCTGCATTTTAATTACCTAGCATAATATCTATCGATTAAGAATGTGCTTAATTGATAACCACTACTAAGTACACTCTATTAAATCTCAAGAGGGAGTCAAGTACAATTTGTTTACCTTTGTAACATTTGTGTTTAATATCATATTTGAGCTTAACATTAATATCAATAATATCAAATTGATAAATAAAGTGGAGATAAGGAAAAAAAGCCCCTATCCTTTACTTTATATCGGCGTTTTTCTACTCAATTTAAATAAAATTAAGTGATAAAGACGTTAAAATAGCATCTTTTGTTTGCTGTCGTTCCCCGTCTAGATTAGGCTGAATAGTAGGGAGATACATTGAAGTATCAGATAATGTTATTTAACTAATTAGTTGCAGACATGAGTAAATTATATGAATGGATTTCTCCTGATTCAGATGTCTTGGAGCAAGAGAAAACAGAATTAAGACCACCATCAATGTATAAGGTGGTTTTAAATAATGATGATTACACTCCAATGGAGTTTGTTGTCGAAGTTTTAGATAAATTTTTTTCCATGGACTTGGAAAAAGCGACACAATTAATGCTAACAGTGCATTATGAAGGGAAAGCAGTTTGTGGGGTTTTTACTGCTGAAGTTGCTGAAACTAAAGTTGCGCAAGTTAATGCCTATTCGCGTGATAATGAGCACCCACTACTGTGTACAATGGAACAAGCGTAAGTTTGTTCGTTACACCATATTTTGGTGTTTTGGGAGGTTCCTATGCTAAATAAAGAATTAGAAGCGAGTTTAAATAGTGCGTTTGTTCGTGCACGAGAAAAGCGTCATGAATTTATGACAGTAGAGCATCTATTGTTTGCTCTCTTAGATAATCCATCCGCTAATGAAGCTCTTTTAGCTTGCCATGCTGATTTAGGTACTTTGGCAACTGAAATTGATGAATTCATTACACAAACCACACCGCTTATCCCTGCTGACGATGAAAGTCGTGAAACACAGCCAACATTAAGCTTTCAACGTGTCCTTCAACGTGCTGTTTTTCATGTTCAATCATCAGGACGTAATGAAGTCACAGGCGCTAATGTACTTGTTGCTATTTTTAGTGAGCAAGAATCACATGCTGCATACCTCCTTAAAAAGAATGACATTAGTCGATTAGATATTGTTAACTTTATTTCACATGGTGCGCCTGAGCACCGTAATGAAAACACTGAACAGAATAATGTTGAAGCTGCGGTTGAAGCTAATTCAGAAGATAAGCTAGAAAGCTTTGCTATCAACTTAAATCAAGTCGCTAAAAATGGTGGAATTGACCCATTAATTGGGCGTGATGAAGAGCTTGAACGTACGGTTCAAGTATTGTGCCGTCGACGCAAAAATAATCCGTTATTAGTGGGTGAGGCTGGAGTAGGTAAAACGGCGATTGCTGAAGGCCTTGCGTGGCGAATTGTTGAAGGTCAAGTTCCTGATGTTATTAAAGATTGTATTATTTACTCTTTAGACATTGGTTCATTACTTGCTGGAACCAAGTATCGTGGTGATTTTGAGAAGCGATTTAAAGCTATCTTAAAACAACTTGAAAAAGAAGAGCATGCGATTTTATTTATTGATGAAATCCACACAATTATTGGTGCAGGTGCCGCTTCTGGTGGGCAGGTTGATGCCGCTAATTTAATTAAACCTCTATTAAGTAGTGGTAAATTGCGTTGCATTGGCTCAACGACTTATCAAGAACACAGTACCATTTTTGAAAAAGAACGCGCCTTAGCTCGTCGTTTCCAAAAAATTGATGTTTTAGAACCATCAATTGATGACACAACTAAAATATTAATTGGTTTAAAAAGTAAGTACGAAGAGCATCATGATGTTCGATATACAAATAAAGCACTTCGTGCTGCGGTAGAGTTATCTGCAAAATACATTAACGAACGTCATTTACCAGATAAAGCGATCGATGTTATTGATGAAGCAGGGGCTCGCTGTCGCTTAACTCCTGTAAGCCGACGTAAAAAGACAATCAATGTCGCTGATATTGAAGCGATGGTTGCAAAAATGGCTCGTATCCCTGAGAAGTCAGTTTCTTCTAGCGATAAAGATGTATTGAAGAAATTAGACTCGAAACTAAAAATGTTGGTATTTGGTCAAGATCATAGTATCGATGCGCTATGTGAAGCTATCAAACTTAGCCGAGCAGGACTAGGTGCTGATAATAAACCCGTAGGTTCTTTCTTGTTTGCTGGCCCAACAGGCGTGGGTAAAACAGAAGTAACGGTTCAATTAGCTAAAGCTCTTGGTATTGAACTTCTTCGTTTTGATATGTCTGAATACGGTGAGCAACATACGGTTAGCCGATTGATTGGTGCACCTCCTGGCTATGTTGGTTATGAGCAAGGTGGATTATTAACAGACGCTGTAATTAAGCATCCTCATTCTGTTGTCTTGCTTGATGAGCTTGAAAAAGCACACCCTGATGTCTTTAATTTGCTTCTTCAAGTTATGGATAACGGGACATTAACAGATAACAATGGTCGTAAAGCTGATTTCCGTAATGTTATCTTCGTTATGACGACGAATGCTGGCGTTCATGAAACGGTGAAAAAATCGATTGGTTTAATTCAGCAAGATCATACAACCGATGCAATGGCTGCAATTAAGAAAGTCTTTACACCGGAGTTCAGAAACCGTTTAGATAATATCATTTGGTTTGAACATCTTAGCAAAGAGGTTATTTCACTTGTTGTTGAGAAATTCATTGTTGAATTGCAAGTACAATTGGATGCTCGCGGAGTATCAATGGAAGTCTCTCAAGAAGTAAAAGAATGGCTTGCTGATAAAGGGTATGACAAATCGATGGGTGCACGACCTATGGCTCGTGTTATTCAAGAGAATCTTAAGAAACCAATGGCAAATGAATTGTTATTTGGAGAACTAGTTGATGGCGGTACTGTTCGCGTTAAATTAACGAAAGGCGAATTGGTATTTGAATTTAGTAGTGAAACAGAAGCAGTGCATTAAATAGTACATAATAAAAAACCCAGTCAATGACTGGGTTTTTTTTTATTATTTTTTAAGCAAATTAAAATTTAACGTGCTAAAAATGACAAATTAACGAGCACGGAAGACGATACGGCCTTTAGATAAATCGTAAGGAGTCATTTCAACTGTTACTTTGTCACCAGTAAGAATACGGATGTAGTTTTTACGCATTTTACCTGAGATATGAGCAGTAACAACGTGACCGTTTTCTAATTCTACGCGAAACATAGTGTTTGGTAGTGTATCTAGAACGGTGCCTTGCAGCTCAATTGCGTCTTCTTTTGCCATTGAATCCTCTTTATATAGATAGCTTTGGCTGATCTTTAAGCGGCCAATAATGCCCTTAAAAATGATGTATGTAAAGTTTGGTGGGCATTTTAACCCTGCCAGACCATATTTACTAGCTTTTGGTTAGGTTTATATCGATCTTTATATTTCATGGCTGGGCAATCGTCTATTTGATAACCAGGGTAAAGCCAGTTTTTTTGCAATTGTTTACATAATTTTAGTTGAATTAGAATAGAAACGGTTCCTAGAGATAACAAATGCTCTGGTTCAAAGAAGGTATACATAGCACTAACAGAATCCATCAATATATCGGTGACTGCGATGGCAATTAACACGTTATTTTCATAAATATGAAGGAAGTGACTAGGCAACCATTCAGCCTGAGAAAATTCAAAAAACTGATCTTCTTTCGCTGGATACATACTTCCTGAACGATGACGAGCAGTGATATATCGTTCGTATAGTTCAAACCACTCTTCATCCATCTCTGTTTTTATTTCCCAAGTAAAAGAAGACAGTTTATTTAAGATCCGTTTCTGGCTTTTACTCGGGGTAAACTCGTTTGCATTAATCCTTAGGGGTTGGCAAGCATTACAATTTTCACACATTGGTTTATAAACGGTCCCACCGCTGCGTCTAAAGCCAAGGCGTATTAATGCTTGATAACCACGAGGAGTATGAAGCTCTTGATCCATCGCTACACCAAGGCGTTCCTTTTGTTCAGGTAAATAGCTACAAGGGCCTTCTGGGGTTAAACCAACTTGAAGAGAAAATTGACTCATAATTAGAAATTATTCCCTATTATTTGTGCGTGATAGCAATGTGGATTGACAGTATGGCTAGCGAACTGATTTAATTTTATTTTAAAATCAGATCGTTTCATTTCGATAGCGCCTAAACTTTCAAGGTGGGGGTTCATCATTTGGCAATCAATCAATTGGCCATCAGAAGTCACAAAATGCTCACAAAATTGCCATAATGCTATTTTAGATGCATTTGTTTTTAATGAGAACATAGACTCACCACAAAAAACTTGACCGATTTGAAGGCCGTATAACCCACCAACAAGCGCATTATCAGACCATACTTCGACCGAATGACAATGACCTAACTTTGCGAGCTGTTTATAAGCTTGGATCATTTCAGGCATAATCCACGTTTCATCAGCCCCTCGTGTGGAGGCGCATAATTCAATAACCTGCTCCGTTGATTTATTGATGGTGATTTTATAATTTGATTTACGGAAGAACTTTCGTAAGCTCTTTGATGGTAAGAATTGAGTAGGTAAAAAAACACCTCTAATACTTGGACTCCACCATAAAATAGGGTCACCAGCACTATACCAAGGAAAAATTCCTTGTTGATAAGCGTTTAATAATCTAACAGGGGTTAAATCTCCTCCCATCGCTAATAAACCATCAGGATCAGATAACGCACTGTCAATATTAGGAAAGTGGCTTGTTTCATTTGAATCAAGTTGTGGTAAATAAATAGTCATAAGTAAAAGAAATAAGGTTTCGTTATTTTTAGGTACAAAGAGGTAACATTGCCTCTGGTACAACGCTTTGGTTTTCGTTACTCTGAAAGTATGAAGAATAACAAAAAATAACAATGAAAGCTGAAACAGCTATGCAATAACTGAGTTAAATAGCAGGCATAGCATTATTATTTATTTGTATAGGAATTTTTACATAAACATGGAAAGCTTAACTCTTCAACCAATTTCAAAAATTGACGGTCAAATTAACCTACCTGGCTCAAAAAGCGTTTCTAACCGTGCGTTGTTATTAGCTGCGTTAGCGTCTGGAAAAACAACACTAACCAATTTACTTGATAGTGATGATATCCGCCATATGCTTAATGCGTTAAAAGCATTAGGCGTTGAATATACGTTATCTACAGATAAAACCGTCTGTGAAGTAACTGGTCTAGGTCGTGCTTTTGAACCCAAAGAAACGCTGGAATTATTTCTTGGGAATGCTGGCACCGCGATGCGACCATTAGCTGCAGCATTGTGTTTAGGTAAAGGTGAATTTGTTCTTACTGGTGAGCCTCGTATGAAAGAACGTCCAATTGGGCATCTTGTTACGGCATTAAAAGCCGCAGGTGCCGACGTTAATTATTTAGAGAATGACAATTACCCACCATTAAAGATAAAGGGAACGGGCCTTAAAGGAGGAACTGTTGAGATTGATGGTTCTATTTCAAGCCAGTTTTTAACGGCCTTTTTAATGGCTGCACCGCTATCAACACAAGAGACGACGATTAATATTGTTGGTGATTTGGTTTCAAAGCCTTATATCGATATTACGTTAGACATTATGTCTACGTTTGGTGTTGAGATTGAAAATCAAAATTATCAGACTTTTGTTGTACCTGCGAACCAAACTTATATTGCTCCAGGTGAATTCCTTGTTGAAGGCGACGCTTCTTCAGCGTCTTATTTTCTTGCCGCTGCCGCAATTAAAGGTGGTGAAGTGAAGGTTACGGGGATCGGTAAAAAGAGTATACAAGGAGATGTTCAATTTGCTGACGCATTAGCTGCAATGGGGGCAGATATTGAATGGGGTGATGACTACGTTATTGCCAGAAAAGGAAACTTAAAAGCGGTAGATATGGATTTTAATCATATTCCTGATGCAGCAATGACGATTGCTACAGCCGCACTTTTTGCAGAAGGAACGACTTCCATTCGTAATGTGTATAATTGGCGTGTAAAAGAAACGGATCGTTTAACGGCAATGGCGACTGAATTAAGAAAAGTGGGGGCAGAAGTAGAAGAGGGTGAGGATTATATTACGATTACTCCTCCTAAACAGTTACAACATGCTGAAATCGATACTTATGATGATCACCGTATGGCGATGTGTTTTTCGTTAGTCGCTCTTAGTGATACACCGGTAACGATTAATGACCCAGGTTGCACGTCTAAAACATTCCCTAATTATTTTAAAAAATTGAAAGAACTTAGCGTGTAATTTATTGTATTTAAGTCATTACTTTTAAGTAGATGTAAGCCCTGTGTAAAAAATACAGGGCTTTTTTAGTTTTTAAGAAACTAGAGTATATAAATAATCTGACTTGGGTATAATGCGGCGGTAGAAACCAATCATAATAATTAATGGAGAACTCCATGACTATTCATTCACCAGTTGTTACTGTTGATGGTCCAAGTGGAGCAGGTAAAGGCACTTTGTGCATGTTACTTGCCGAAAAGCTAGGTTATAATTTATTAGATTCTGGTGCGATTTATCGCGTATTAGCACTGGCTGCAATTCACCATGGTGTTGATTTAGATTCAGAAGAAGGACTTGTTCCTCTTGCGGCTAATCTAGACGTTCAATTTAAAGCTGAAGGTGACTTGGTTAAAGTCATCTTAGAAGGCGAAGACGTATCTTCGGAACTTCGTAAAGAAGAAACGGGTATGGCAGCATCAAAAGTAGCAGCGTTGCCTCAAGTGCGTGAAGCGTTATTGCGTCGCCAGAGAGCGTTTGCTACAGCCCCTGGACTTGTTGCTGATGGTCGAGATATGGGCACTGTTGTATTTATAGGTGCAGAAGTTAAGATATTTTTAGATGCAAGTGCCGAAGAACGTGCGAATCGCCGTATGAAGCAGTTGCAACAGAAGGGGTTAAATGTTAGATTTGACCGTCTTTTAAGCGAAATCCAAGAGCGTGATGATCGTGACCGCAATCGAGCTGTTGCTCCATTACGTCCTGCGGAAGACGCTTTGGTACTAGATTCAACGTCAATGAATATTGATGAAGTAGTTGCTCAGGCTCTTACTTTTATTGAATCTAAGCTATAATTGAAACTTAGTTAGTTGCAAGGATGATAACTAACCTTACTATCAACCCCATGCGGTAGGATACCCATGGACGTTTAATAATTGAAGATCAAATTAATGACTGAATCTTTTGCTCAACTCTTTGAAGAGTTTTTATCTGAAACTGAATTCCAACAAGGCAGCATCGTTAAAGGTGTTGTTGTTGCTATCGAGAACGGTTTCGTTCTTGTTGACGCAGGCCTTAAATCTGAAGCAGCAATCCCAGCTGAACAATTCAAGAACGCTGCTGGCGAACTTGAAGTTGAAGTTGGTTCTGAAGTAGACGTTGCTCTTGACGCTGTTGAAGATGGTTTCGGTGAAACTCAACTTTCTCGTGAGAAAGCGAAGCGTCACGAAGCTTGGATTCAACTTGAAAAAGCATACGAAGATGCTGAAACAGTTATGGGTGTTATTAACGGTAAAGTTAAAGGCGGCTTCACAGTTGAACTTAACGGTATCCGTGCATTCCTACCTGGTTCTCTTGTTGATGTGCGTCCAGTACGTGACACTCTGCACCTTGAAGGCAAAGAGCTAGAGTTCAAAGTAATCAAACTTGACCAAAAACGTAACAACGTTGTTGTTTCACGTCGTGCTGTTATCGAATCTGAAAACAGTGTTGAACGTGACGAGTTACTTGCTTCTCTACAAGAAGGCATGGAAGTTAAAGGTATCGTTAAGAACCTTACTGACTACGGTGCATTCGTTGATCTAGGTGGCGTTGACGGTCTACTACACATCACAGATATGGCTTGGAAGCGTGTTAAGCACCCATCTGAGATCGTAAATGTTGGTGACGAGATCAATGTTAAAGTTCTTAAGTTCGATCGTGAGCGCACTCGTGTTTCTCTAGGTCTTAAGCAACTTGGCGAAGATCCATGGGTAGCTATCGCTAAGCGTTACCCAGAAGGTCACAAACTTTCTGGTCGTGTTACCAACCTAACTGATTACGGCTGCTTCGTTGAAATCGAAGAAGGCGTTGAAGGTCTAGTACACGTTTCTGAAATGGATTGGACTAACAAGAACATCCACCCTTCTAAAGTTGTCAATGTAGGCGACGAAGTTGAGGTTATGGTTCTTGAGATTGACGAAGAACGTCGTCGTATCTCTCTAGGTCTGAAACAATGTAAAGCTAATCCTTGGCAGACATTTGCTGAAGCGCAAGCTAAAGGCGACCACGTTACTGGTAAGATCAAATCTATCACTGACTTTGGTATCTTCATCGGTCTTGACGGCGGCATCGACGGTCTAGTTCACCTATCTGACATTTCTTGGAATGCTACAGGTGAAGACGCGGTACGTGAGTACAAGAAAGGCGACGAAATCTCTGCTGTTGTTCTAGCTGTTGATGCTGAGCGTGAGCGTATTTCTCTAGGTGTTAAACAAATGGAAGAAGACCCATTTAACAACTACCTAGCAGACAACAAGAAAGGTACTCTAGTAAACGGTACTGTTTCAGCTGTTGACGCTAAAGGCGCTACAATTACTCTTGCAGATAGCGTAGAAGGTTACATCCGTACTTCTGAGCTTTCTCGTGACCGTATTGAAGATGCATCTCTAATCCTAAGCGTTGGCGATAGCGTTGAAGCGAAGTTCACTGGTGTAGACCGTAAGAACCGCGTAGTTAACCTATCTATCAAAGCTAAAGATGAAGCTGATGAGCAAGAAGCAATGGCAACACTGAATACTAAACCAGAAGATGGTGGTTTCGGTAGCGCAATGGCTGACGCTTTCAAAGCAGCTAAAGGCGAATAAGTAAATTTAAAGGGAGCGTAATGCTCCCTTTTCTTTCGATAACGTAGGAGGTCATTTATGACAAAATCTGAACTGATTGAACAACTGTGTAGTAAAAAGCCTCAACTTTCTGCTAAGCAGGTTGAAGATACAGTCAAGGAAATCCTTGAGCAGATGGCAACAACGCTAGAAGGCGGTGATCGTATAGAGATTCGTGGTTTTGGTAGTTTTTCTCTACACTATCGAGAGCCTCGTTTAGGTCGAAATCCGAAAACTGGTGATAAAGTTGAATTAGACGGTAAGTTTGTTCCTCATTTTAAACCAGGTAAAGAACTGCGTGAACGTGTGAATTTCAACTAATGTGAATTAGTATATAAAAGCGGCATACTTTTAAGTATGCCGTTTTTTTATGTTCATTTTCAGTGCATTTAGGTGTATCTTTAGAGCTGTAAAATAAGATCTTGGTAGATATTCATTTAACGGGAGGGAAGACCAGTGAAAATTATAATTGCAGTTTTACTAATTGCACTATTTCTGATTTCACTTGCTGTTGGCGCACAGAATCAGATTGTGGTTAATTTTAATTATTTATTAGCTCAAGGTGATTTCCAATTATCAACCTTACTTGGTATTTTCTTTGCTACGGGCTTTGGTTTGGGTTGGTTGATTTGTGGCAGTATGTATCTAAAAGCCAGTATGATGCAACGTCGTTTACGTAAACGTCTTGAAAAGAAAACCATCGAATTGGATAAATTACGCTTAGACTCAACAAAAGGGTAATGACTTAATGTTAGAGCTGCTATTCCTATTATTACCTATTGCTGCCGGATATGGCTGGTATATGGGTAACAGGAGTGCGAGACAACAACGTCAAAGAGATACAAATCACCTGTCACGCCAGTATGTGACGGGGTTAAATCTATTGCTTTCTGATCAGTCAGATAAAGCAGTAGATCACTTCATTGAACTACTTCAAGTTGATAGCGATACCATAGATACTCATTTAGCCTTAGGTAATCTTTTTAGAAGCCGAGGTGAGGTTGATCGTGCTATTAAAATTCATCAAAACCTCATTGCTCGTCCAAACCTAACGTTAGATCAGCGTAATATTGCTCTGCAGCAACTGGCGAAAGACTACATGGTTGCTGGTATTCTTGATCGAGCAGAAAAGATTTTTGAACAGCTTGTTGATGAACCCGATCACAGAGAGGCAGCATTACTGCAGCTTGTTGCAATTCATCAACAAACCCGTGAATGGGAACAAGCAATTAACTTTGCAAATAGCTTAGTTAAAATGGGAAAAAAGAAATTAAAGCCAGATATTGCCCATTATTATTGTGAATTGGCAATGCAAGAACTAGCAGATAGCCATATTAATAAAGCTAAGCAAAACCTGAAGAAAGCCTTATCTATTGATAATCAATGTGTCCGCGCCTCTATTATGATGGCAAAATTATTAATGGAAGAAGATAACTTCAAAGCCGCCGTTAGCCAATTAGAATCCGTTTTAGATCAAGATATTGAATTTATCAGCGAGGCATTGCCTTTACTTGCTGAATGTTATGAAAAGCTGGATCGAGAAGGTGCATTATTACATTTCTTGAAAGAAGCGATTTCAAAAGGAGCAGGTGCAAGTGCTGAGTTAATGTTATCAAATTTAATAGCGAAGCATGAAGGGACCGCATTAGCTCAAGGTTATATGACTAAACAACTGCTTAAAAATCCAACTATGAAAGGCTTTTATCGCTTAATGGGGTATCACGTGGATGAAGCTGAAGATGGCAGGGCAAAAGCCAGCCTATCAAGCTTACAACACCTGGTAGGAGAGCAGTTGAAAATGAAACCAAACTATCGATGCAGTAAATGTGGTTTTTCTGCGCATCGTTTATTTTGGCAATGTCCTTCTTGTAAAGGTTGGGGTGTTATTAAGCCGATTAGGGGCTTAGACGGTGAATAATTAAGAGGCGCATGAGTGCCTCTTTTTTTGATTAAAATAAATATAAATAAGGATAGAAAATGAAAGACCAAAAGGTAATCGTTGCGTTGGACTATGATAATCAATCAGATGCATTAGCATTTGTTGATAAAATTGATCCTAGTTCATGCCGATTAAAAGTGGGTAAAGAGATGTTTACTCTATTTGGCCCTGAGTTTGTAAAGGAACTTCATAAGCGTGGTTTTTCTGTTTTTCTAGATTTAAAATTTCATGATATTCCTAATACCTGTTCAAAAGCGGTAAGAGCGGCTGCTGAAATGGGAGTATGGATGGTCAATGTTCATGCGAGTGGTGGTGAACGTATGATGACAGCATCACGTGAAATCTTAGAACCGTATGGTAAAGATCGTCCATTACTTATTGGTGTTACTGTTTTAACTAGTATGGAGCAGCAAGATTTAGCGGGTATTGGATTAGATATTTCACCACAAGAACAAGTTAGACGTCTTGCGGCGTTGACTAAGAATAGTGGGTTAGATGGTGTTGTGTGTTCAGCTCAAGAAGCATCAATGCTAAAAGCTGACCTAGGCAAAGAGTTTACGTTAGTGACTCCTGGTATTCGTCCTGCAGGCTCTGCGGTGGGTGATCAAAAGCGTATTATGACGCCAGTAGATGCTATTACTTCAGGTTCTGATTATTTAGTGATTGGTCGTCCAATTACGCAAGCAGAAAATCCATCAGAAGTATTAAGCGAAATTAATCTTTCTTTAGCGTCAGTTTTATAAGTTTGTAATTTGATAGGTGAAAGATCCTAAATTTGTAATCACCGATAAATAGATAAAAAAATAGAGACCATTTGGTCTCTATTTTTGTTTGTAAGTTATACCAATCACAGTAAGTAAGTGGTCAGAAATAGCGCAGGAAAAATGATTGAGAACAAGGCGAAATGTTTCGATAAGTAGTTATTCTACAATCAAAAATTTCAACGCAGTTATCGAGCAGTTTAACTAGCTAGGATGAGCAGTTATTTACTACGATTGGTATTATCTTTTAAAAAAGAATTACATTACACGCATACCAGGTTGAGCACCTTCGTGTGGTTCAAGAATCCAAAGATCTTTACCACCAGGGCCTGCAGCTAGTATCATGCCTTCAGACATACCAAACTTCATCTTACGAGGTTTAAGGTTAGCAACCATAACAGTTAGCTTGCCCTCTAGTTCTTCAGGTTTGTATGCTGATTTAATTCCAGAGAATACTTGACGAGTTTCACCGCCAATGTCTAGCTGGAATTTAAGTAGTTTATTTGCCTTTGGAACTTCTTCACAAGAGATAATACGTGCAATACGCATATCAACAGCTTCGAACGCATCGAATTCAATCTCATCTGCGATTGGTTCTTTGTCTAGTTCAGTTTGGCTTGCTTTTTCTTTGTCCGCTTCTGCTTTTTCTTTTGCTGCCATTTCAACTGCAGCATCTTCTTTTGATTCTTCAACCATTGCTTCTACTTTCTTAGGATCAATACGGTTGAACAATGCTTTAAACTTCGTAATCTCATGAGATGTTAATGGTTGTGCAACGCCTTCCCATGTTAATGTTTCGTTTAAGAATGCTTCAGTACGTCCAGCAAGTTCTGGCATTACAGGTTTCAAGTAAGCCATTAGTACGCGGAATAAGTTAATACCGACAGAAGCGACTTCTTGTAACTCTTGTTCTTTGCCTTCTTCTTTCGCAAGAACCCAAGGTGCTTTTTCGTCAATGTATTGGTTTGCTTTATCAGCAAGCGCAGTAATTTCACGAATAGCGCGGCTAAACTCACGAGTTTCGTATAATTCAGCGATACGGTCTGCAGCAGCAACGAATTCGTTGTAAAGCTCTGGAGCCACAAAGTTATCAGCAAGTTTGCCATCAAAACGTTTAGTAATGAAACCAGCGTTACGAGAAGCTAGGTTAACAATCTTATTTACGACATCAGAGTTTACACGTTGAGTGAAATCTTCAAGATTTAAATCAAGATCATCAATACGGCTATTTAGTTTTGCTGCGTAGTAGTAACGTAAGCATTCTGGGTCTAAGTGATTTAAGTAAGTACCGGCTTTAATGAATGTGCCTTTCGACTTAGACATTTTCGCACCATTTACTGTCACGTAACCATGAACAAATACATTGTTTGGTTTACGGAAACCAGAACCTTCTAGCATTGCAGGCCAGAAAAGACTGTGGAAATAAACAATGTCTTTGCCTATGAAGTGGTAAAGCTCTGTTGTGCTGTCTTTTTTCCAATATTCATCAAAATCTAGGCCTTCTTTTTTGCTACATAGATTCTTGAAAGAAGCCATGTAACCAACAGGAGCGTCTAGCCAAACATAGAAGAATTTATTGGTTTCACCAGGGATCTCAAAACCAAAATAAGGCGCATCACGAGAGATGTCCCACTGTTGCAAACCAGATTCAAACCATTCTTGCATTTTGTTTGCTGTTTCAGTCTGAAGAGAGCCAGAACGAGTCCACTCTTTTAACATGCTTTCAAACTGAGGTAAGTCAAAGAAGAAATGCTCAGAATCTTTCATTACTGGAGTTGCACCAGAAACGGCTGATTTAGGGTTGATAAGATCTGTTGGGCTGTACGTTTCGCCACAGTTATCACAGTTGTCGCCGTATTGCTCTTCAGCTTTACATTTTGGACATGTGCCCTTTACGAAACGGTCAGGTAAGAACATTTCTTTTTCGGGGTCAAATAATTGAGAAATAGTACGGCTAGTAATAAAACCATTCTTTTTCAGTTCAAGATAAATGTTAGATGCTAATTCACGGTTCTCATCGCTATGAGTGCTGTGATAATTATCAAAGCTAATATCGAAGCCCGCAAAATCTTTTTGATGTTCTTCGCTAACAGCTGCGATCATTTCTTCAGGAGTGATACCCATCTGTTGAGATTTAAGCATTATCGGTGTGCCGTGAGCGTCATCTGCACAAATAAAGTTAATGTCGTTGCCGCGTAAGCGTTGGTAACGAACCCAGATATCCGCTTGGATATGCTCAAGCATATGGCCTAAGTGGATTGAACCGTTTGCATACGGTAGAGCACATGTAACCAGAATTTTTCTCGGATCTGTAGCCATATCTTCTCTTTCGCTTAATGTGATGGGTGAAAATTTTAAGAGATAAATAGTACCTGAAGCGAGCTTGAATGCATAGAGGATCAAGGGGGCAATTAGTGATAGGATGAGTAAAAATAACTGAGGAGTAGCAAGATGGCATTTACAACGATGGCAGAGATAAAAAATTGGCTCAATGATTTTTCCCATTCACAACTTTGTGAGCGTTGGGCGGAGATCCCTAATGTAGTCTCTATTGCTGCAACAGGTGTGATTACCGTGACATTGCCTTTTGTTTCTCACTCAGTGAAATCCAGTTTACTTTCTTGGGTTGATGAGCAAAAAGAACAATTGAATCTCTCATCTTTAGAGTTCTCTGTGATATCTAAAATAGCAACATTAAAAACAGACAAACAAGCGGTAAAAGGCGTTAAAAATATTATTGCTGTTAGCTCTGGTAAGGGAGGGGTTGGCAAATCAACCACTGCAGTTAATTTGGCCTTAGCTTTAGATCATTTAGGCGCAAGAGTGGGGATATTAGATGCGGATATCTACGGCCCATCCGTTCCATTAATGCTAGGCGTTGAAGATAAAAAGCCAAATATTATTGATAATAATCGAATGATGCCAGTAGAAGCTCACGGTTTACACAGTAATTCAATTGGTTATCTGGTTGATAAATCAGAAGCTGCTGTATGGCGAGGTCCAATGGCATCTAAAGCATTATCCCAGTTAATTAATGAAACGTTATGGCCAGATCTGGATTATTTGATTATTGATATGCCACCAGGTACTGGTGATATTCAACTTACTTTATCACAGCAAATTCCAACAACAGGGGCTCTGATTGTAACAACACCGCAAGACTTAGCATTAACGGATGCTATAAAAGGGGTGAATATGTTTAGTAAAGTAGATATTCCAGTTGTTGGTGTGGTAGAAAATATGAGTGTTCATATTTGTTCTAATTGTGGCCATGAAGAGGCCATCTTTGGTACTGGCGGTGCAGAGTTAATGGCGCAACGTTATTCAATTCCTCTATTAGGACAGCTTCCTTTACATATTGATATTCGTCGTGAGACTGATTCGGGCACCCCAAGCGTTGCGTCTGATGCCTCTAGTGCACACAGCCAACTCTATATTGAATTAGCGGAGCAGGTTTCAAGTCGTTTATATTGGCAGGGAGAGGTGGTTGCTGACCAAATAATGTTCAAGTCATTGTAGCTTCACACTTATGTGTAATTTTCGGTGGAAAGTATGGTGAGTAATCCTTATAATCAGGCGGTTTTATTTTAATAACCGTATCTCGCACACTTTAGGTATCTTTTATGTCAGAGAACAGTAATCATCACTGTATTATCGTAGGTATTGCAGGGGCATCAGCTTCAGGTAAGAGTTTGATCGCTTCGACTATTTATAATGAACTACGAGCAAAAGTTGGCGACCACCAAATTGGTGTAATAACTGAAGACAGTTACTACAAGGACCAAAGCCACCTGACCATGGAAGAAAGAGTCAAAACGAATTATGACCACCCAAATGCACTTGATCACCAATTATTGAGTGAGCATCTTGAGCAATTAATGCGTGGTGAAGCGGTTAACATTCCGACTTACAGTTATACGGAACACACACGTACAGCAGACGTTGAAGTAATGACGCCAAAGAAAGTAATTATTCTTGAAGGTATTTTATTATTAACGGATCCACGCTTACGTAATTTAATGCACGCAAGTGTGTTCATGGATACGCCTTTAGATATTTGTTTATTACGTCGTGCTAAGCGTGATGTAGAAGAACGCGGTCGTTCAATGGAATCGGTATTTGAACAATATCAGAAGACTGTTCGTCCAATGTTCATGCAATTTATTGATCCATCTAAACAACATGCCGATATTATCGTTCCTCGTGGCGGTAAAAACCGTATCGCAATTGATGTATTAAAAGCACATATATCGCGTTTATTAAAAGCATAATCAGATGATATAAAATAAAAAGGCCAACATTTATGTTGGCTTTTTTTTTGTCTGATTTCTGTAATTTATCATTATTTAGGTATATAACTATAGGTAACCCTATGTTTATTAGGCCTAAGTGATGGCATAATTAACACTATCTTTACGATTTCAATACATTAGATGGATTTTTGCCGTGAAAAAAATTGCCCTACTAATTAGCATACCGCTTATCGCTATCATTGCCGCATTATTGATGTTGGTATTACTTGTTAACCCTAACGATTTTAAACCTTTGATAAAAGAGCAAGTTGAGGCTCAAACGGGTCGTCAATTAACCATTGATGGCGATATTGAATGGCGATTTTTCCCATCCATTGGTTTCTCTATTGGAAAGACAGCACTAAGCAATCCTGAAGGTTTTGCGACTCCAAATTTAGTTAAGTTTGATAATGCAATTTTGGATCTTAATGTGCGTCCATTGTTTCACCACGAAATAAACATAGGGTTAGTTACTTTAGATGGAGCTTCCTTTACGTTACATACCTTAAGAGACGGTTCGACTAACCTTGATAATTTAACGCCTAAAAAAACGCAGGTTGGAACCGAAGCGCCAGTATCAGAAGATACAAATGTGGCAACTAATGCTAGTGAGGTTTCTCAGCCAAGCACAAATATAAATGATTGGAAAATAACATTAGAGGGCATCGCTTTAACGAATGCAAAAGTGCTTATTCAAGATGATAGAGCAGGGTCAAAGACAAAGCTCAATGATATCAATTTATCATTGTCTCAATTTAGTCCGGGAGAATGGGCACACTTAACGTTTGATCTTAAAGGCGATTTAGGTCAACAGAAAATATCTCTTGCTGGTAAAACCGATTTAAATATTGCAACTACGCTAGATACAGCATCGTTAAAGCAAACTGAATTTACAGCATCGTATTCAGATGCCACGAATACATTTGATAATATTACGTTCACTATTGATCAATTTTATTTTGATGAATGGGCCAATATTCAGCTAATAGCAAAAGGCAAAGCGAACGATTTACTGGTTAATTCAGAATCATCTTTTGCTGTTAACGTCCCTAAATCATTAGATCTTATTCGTATTAAGTCGTTTAAAAGTACCAATAATGTAAAAGGTAAAGGGTTACCAAATGAAGATGTTACCGCCGTTATTGGTTTTGATAGTTCATTTGATGTAAACAAATCTTTTTTAAAGGTAGAGAAACTTACCTTATCTGCTGTCGATACTGACGTTACTGGTAAGGTCAGTGTTGAGCTAAGAGATATCCCTAAAGTACGCTTTTCTTTACGTAGTCCGAATATTGATGTTGATGCACTATTAGCGACATTACCAAAAAGTGATACGCAAGTTACAGATGAGAAAGCGAAAACAAACTCATCAAGTAGCACATCAACACCAGTTAAAGAAGTTGAACCTGACTTAAGTGCGTTAAAAACATTGGATGTCGCGGGTACGATTATCATTGATAAGTTTAAAGCGAATAATGCAAAAATGCAGAATGTTGAATCTGTATTTTCAATTAATCGAGGTGTATTAAAGCTAAGTAAATTTCATTCGAATTTATACGGCGGGGCTATAGATATGACCGCTAGCTTAGATGCCCGTAAAGCAACCCCAAGCTATACAGCTAACAACGTTATTAAGGGCGTTCAAATTGCGCCATTATTAATCGATGTAATGGGAGAAAGTTTAGTTGAAGGAACTGGGAGTATTAATCTTAATATTTCTGGGAAAAGTTTAAAACCAACGGAATTAAAACAAAACTTAAAAGGGAAGGCATCGATTAACTTTGCTGACGGAGCCGTTAATGGGGTAAACATCCCATTACTGATACGTACGACTTATGCTCAAATTAAAGGCGAAAAAATAAAAGGCAGTGAAGAAGCTGAAAAGACAGATTTTAGTGCGTTATCTGCAGACTTTTATTTATCTAAAGGGAATGCGACAACGAAGAATATTAAGATGGTCTCTCCACTGCTAAGGATCCATGGTGAAGGCTCTGCACATTACATCAATGAAACAACGAATATGTTAATTAAAACATCAATCGTTGGTTCATTAAAAGGGCAGGGCGGTAAAGACATCAATGATCTTAAAGACGTCACTATTCCGATCCGTATCACGGGCTCTTGGGCTAAACCAAAATACAAACTTGAACTTGATGATGTGATGCAGCAGAAAGCGAAAAAAGAAATTGACCGCGGTATTGAGAAATTAGAAGAAAAATACGGCGACAAAATTAAAGATGAAAAAATAAAAGATGCTGCAAATAAATTGTTAAAAGGACTATTTAATTAATAGAACTTAACAATCATGGAATAGAAAATGGCCTGTAATCTTAATGATATAGGCCATTTTTATATTATTGGAATTAATCTTATTTACCAATCGATGCCTTTCAGCGCTTTTACTCCAGAATCAAACGCATGCTTAACGCTACGAACTTCAGAAACGGTATCAGCCATTTCGATTAATTCACGGTGTGCTGCTCGACCAGTGATGACGACCGATTGCATTTTTGGTCGATTTTCTAATGCTGTTTTTAATTCATCTAATTCTATATAGCCGTAAGTGACCATGTAAGTCATCTCATCCAATAAAACTAAGTCAACCGACTCATCAGATAGACTTTTTTTACATTCCTGCCACACTCGTTGTGCTGCTTCTGTATCTGTTGTTTTATCCTGCGTATTCCAAGTGAAGCCAGTTTTCATTACATGAAAAGGAACGCCGTGACCTTCTAATAGATTTCTTTCACCACAATCCCATGTCCCTTTAATAAATTGAGCTACGACACAATTTAATCCATGGCCGACAGCTCTCGCTACTGTCCCAAAACCTGAGGTTGTTTTTCCCTTTCCATTACCAGTAACAACAATTAATAAGCCTTTTTCTATTTGTGCTTTTTCTACACGCTTATCTACGTTCTCTTTGATTTTTGATTGACGTTGTTTATAGCGCTCGTCTTTCTGATCTAGATCAGCCATTTTTTATTCCATTAAATAAGAAGGGGAAGTAGTTAGTATTTTTGTAGGGTGTTAGATACAAAAATCCCGATAGGAGAACCATATCGGGATTTTTATTATCAATCAATTATAAAAGTGAAAGAGCAACTATTGGCTAACCACTTTATAGATTGGATCTTCTTGCACGTTAATCTCTACCAGGCTACCAGCCTTATTTAGAAGTGCATGACAATCTTGGCTTAAGTGGCGAAGATGTACCTTTTTGCCTGCTTTAGAGTAGCGTTCAGCGATAGTATCAACCGCTTCAATGGCCGAGTGATCCACCACTCGTGATGCAGCAAAGTCAATCACGATGTCTTTTGGATCACTTTCAACATCAAATAACTCTAAGAAATTAGCAGCAGAACCAAAGAAGATTGGGCCGTTAATTTCATAAACCTTAGAACCTTCGTCATTCACTGTATTTGTCGAGTAAATGTGTTTCGCGTGTTGCCATGCAAACATTAGCGCAGAAGCGACAACACCAACACCAACAGCAACAGCAAGGTCAGTCAGTACAGTAACAACGGTTACTAACACAATAACAAAGAAGTCTTGTTTTGGTACGCGACGAGCCAGTTTGAATGTAGCCCATTCAAATGTACCAATAACAACCATGAACATAACACCAACTAATGCTGCTAATGGGATCATTTCAATTAAACCAGAAGCGAAAAGGATGAAACCAAGTAGGGCAAGT
The DNA here is from genome assembly GCF_001691065.1 of Aliivibrio sp. 1S128. Lineage (NCBI taxonomy): Bacteria > Pseudomonadati > Pseudomonadota > Gammaproteobacteria > Vibrionales > Vibrionaceae > Aliivibrio > Aliivibrio sp. 1S128. The sequence continues at coordinate 120,710 of NZ_MAJV01000091.1, forward strand.
GCGGCTGTAATACCTGATAAACGACCACGACCACCTGAGTTTACGTTGATCATTGATTGACCAATCATAGCACAACCACCCATCGCACCAAATACAGAACAAGTTACGTTTGCCACGCCTTGACCAACACATTCACGGTTAGATTGGCCACGAGTCCCCGTCATTTCATCAATGACAGTTAGGGTTAATAATGACTCGATTAGACCGATTGCCGCTAAAATTAATGCATACGGGAAGATGATGTATAACGTTTCTAAAGAAAGAGGAACGTTAGGTACAGAGAAAGTAGGCAGTGAACCAGCAAGTGTTGCCGCTTCGTCTCCGCTCATCGTACGTAAGAAATCAACAACAGTACGTGTGTCTAAATCTAATCCTTGAACTAAACCTGTGACTACAATGATAGCAACTAAAGACGAAGGAATAGCCGTTGTTAGTTTTGGTAAAAAGTGAATGATAGCCATTGTTAGTGCAACAAGACCAAGCATTAACATCATTTCAGGACCTTGAAGCCAATCCAAGTTGCCTAAAGCGTCAGGTGCTTTAAATTGACCAAGTTGAGCAAGGAAAATAACAATAGCTAGACCGTTTACAAAACCGATCATCACAGGATGCGGAACGATACGAATAAATTTACCTAGTTTAAATAAACCAGCAGTAATTTGCAGAAGACCGGCGAGTAAAATTGCTGCAAAAAGGTATTGAACGCCGTGCATTGCGACTAAGCTGACCATTACAACGGCCATGGCACCGGTTGCACCAGAAATCATTCCAGGGCGACCACCAATTATTGATGTAATTAAACCAACAATAAATGCAGCATAAAGGCCAACCATAGGGTCAACACCAGCAACAAAGGCAAAGGCTACGGCTTCAGGAACAAGAGCTAACGCAACGGTAAGCCCTGAAAGAACATCATTCTTTACTGAATGATTAGAAAATTTTGGGAATTCAAACATGTTTTTTAGGTATCTTCTTGGTTGTTTTTCAGGCATGTGTGGCGCGAATCGTACAGAAAAGCGTGATGAAGTTCAATGTTTATTCAGGATATCAATATAAAAAAAGCAAGTTACGTCGAAACGTAACTTGCTTAATTACAATGGTTTTATTATTCAAAGGCGAAGCCTAAGAAATTATAAACCTGCTGTTTTTGCCATTGCAGCACTTGCGTGCCCGGTTGCTGTTAAGCTACCGGCTTGTTTAGGCACGAAGCGTTCAGTTCTGAATGCAGCAGCGGTTACAGTGATTTCTTTAATCTCTGTAGGGCCAGTTGCTTTTGTCATACCTGAAGATGCTTGACCTTTATATTGTGGTTTAGCAGTAACAATTTCAGTTTTAGGTTGAGCTTCTACTGTTGCTTGAACAGTAGGTACCTGTTCAATCACAGGTTCGACTTCAACAATAACTGGTGCTACTTCTTCAGCAACAATGGGTGCAACTTCAACAAGAGCTACTTTATCTTCAACAATAACGTCTACTGTTTCAATCGCAACTGGTGCATCTACTTTAGTTGGTTTTTCTGTTATTGCTGTAGGAGCTTCAGCAGCAGGAGCTTCGATAATCGTTTCTGTCACAATTGCTTTTTCAACAATCGGAGTTGCAACGTAAGGAAGTAATACTTTACCCATCGCCATTTCAGGGAAAGCAACACCACCAACGAGATTTTTCACTACGTTAGCTTGATTTGCTTTGTCTTGTGCGTTTTGAGTATCGTTATCAACAAATTTCTCTTGTTGTTGTTTAGCCAGTTTTTGCTTCAAGATGTGAGCATAATCAGGATAAACTTTGCCCATCGCCATTTCAGGAGAGGCTACACCAGAGAATAAACGAGCAGGGTTTACAGGGCGACGATCACGACGGCGACGACGTTGACCGCTTGCACGTAAATGGCGAGGAGAACGACGATTACGACGCTGTCCTTCTTTACGCTCTGTATTTACTTCTGTATTCGTTTCTTTTGCTACTTCAGGTTGTGGTGCTGGAGTTTCAATTTCAGGAGTTACAACTTCAGGAGTTACAACCACTTTGCTTTCAACTTCAGCAGCTTGACCCGTACGGATTTTCTTCTGCAGTTGACGACGTTGACGACGTTGTTTAACTTGAACCGTTTTTTCACGTTTTTCAGCTGGTTGCTCTGATACTTGAACTGGAGCTTGTTGAGCTTCAGCAGCCAGTTGAATACCTTGCTCTGCAATTTCTTTACGAACTTTAGGCTGTCTAGTTGGCTTGTTATCAGCTGCTTTTACTGGTTTAGTAGCGGCAACTTCAACATCTTCAACTTTCTTATCACGACGGTTTTCGTTGTTATTGCGGTTATCATTACCGTTACGACGATTATTACGATTGTTACGATTATTTTCGTTACGACGACGATCGTTGTTACGGTTTTGATTATGACGTTGTACTGGTTTTTCTTCTTTCTCTTCTTTTTTCTCAGTTTCAGCTGGTGCTGCTTCTGGTGCAGAGAAGAAATTAGCAATAGTAGAGAAGATGCGGCTAATTAAACCCGGCTTATCTTCTGTTGTTACTGCTGTTTTTGTCTCTGTTGTTTTAGCTTCTGGAGCTTTAGCCATTGGAGCTGCTTGAGTTGGTGCACTGAAACCTTGAAGAGCCGGCTCTTCACGTTTCTTCGGTGCAGAATACATTGCAGGCGTTTCTTTGGCTTCAGCTTCACGTAATGCTTCTAAATTCTTAGGAAGAAGATAAGACAGCATTTCTTGTTCTTCACCTTCACGGATACGGACCACTTCAAAGTGTGGTGTTTCCATGTCAGAGTTAGGAACAATAATAACGCGAACATTATGGAATTTTTCAATGTGTTGAACTGAGCGGCGTTTCTCATTCAATAAATAAGAAGCGATAGCGACAGGGACAACAGCAAGAACTTGAGTTGTATTGTCTTTTAAAGACTCTTCTTCGATTAAACGAAGTACTGAAAGTGCTAGAGATTCATTATCACGAACCACACCAGTACCCGTACAACGAGGACAGATATGGTGACTTGCTTCTGCTAAAGACGGGCTTAAGCGTTGGCGAGACATTTCTAATAAACCAAAGCGAGAAATACGACCGATTTGAACACGAGCACGATCCATACGAACCGCTTCACGCATACGGTTTTCTACTTCACGTTGATGACGAACTGGCGTCATATCAATGAAATCGATAACCACTAAACCACCTAAATCACGTAGACGTAATTGACGAGCAATTTCATCGGCTGCTTCTAGGTTAGTATTTAATGCAGTTTCTTCGATATCGCCGCCTTTAGTAGCACGAGCAGAGTTGATATCAATAGAAGTAAGCGCTTCAGTTGGGTCGATTACGATTGAACCACCAGAAGGTAAGCGCACTTCACGTTCAAAAGCCGATTCAATTTGGCTTTCAATTTGGTAGTGGCTAAATAGTGGGACTTCGCCTTCATACAATTTAACGCGAGATAAGAAATCAGGACGAATAAGTTGAATGTGTTGACGAGCACGATCGAAAATCGTAGGGCTATCAATTAAGATTTCACCAATATCACGGCGTAAGTAATCACGAATTGCGCGAACAATCACATTACTTTCTTGGTGAATTAGGAAAGGTGCTTGATTTGATTCAGAGGCGTGTTTAACCGCTTCCCAATGATTTAGGAGTACGTTTAGATCCCATTCAAGCTCTTCTGCTGATTTACCAACACCAGCAGTACGAACAATCAGACCCATACCTTGAGGTAGTTCTAATGTGCTTAATGCTGCTTTTAATTGAGTTCGCTCGTCACCTTCGATACGACGAGAAATACCGCCAGCACGAGGGTTATTAGGCATAAGAACAAGGTAGCTACCAGCCAGAGATATGAACGTTGTTAAAGCCGCGCCTTTGTTACCACGCTCTTCTTTCTCAACTTGAACAATAACTTCTTGGCCTTCTTTCAATACGTCCTTGATATTTGGACGTCCTTGATAAGTGTAACCTTGTGGGAAATATTCTTTAGCGATTTCCTTAAGGGGAAGGAAACCGTGGCGATCAGCGCCGTAATCAACGAAAGCTGCTTCCAAGCTTGGTTCGATACGGGTGATTTTACCTTTATAAATATTAGCTTTCTTAGATTCGTGACCTGGGCTTTCGATATCTAGATCAAAAAGGCGCTGGCCATCAACTAATGCGACGCGCAACTCTTCCTTCTGGGTTGCGTTAATCAACATTCTTTTCATTAGGGAATACTCATTACAAATTGTCGAGCTTGTCTATCATAATCCATTTTAAATGGTGCCAGATCCCAAGGCTGATTACATGTGCAGCCTCACGGCTGGAACTCAGGGATGCTCTAGGGCACAATCCACATCAACACTATCGATAAAATAGTGCTGATCCGCAATTATTCGCGGTCGTTAAAACATAAAAAATGGTTTAGGCATAACAAGCAAAAAAACTCAAAGCAGTATAGATGTCTTACGCCAATTGCTGCATCACCGCATTCGAGCAGTATATTTTTAGTTCTTTTGGTGCTTTTATGCTCACCAAGGTGAAGAAATGGCCATCTGGGCCGATTTCAGATGCTAACTATAACAGTCAGATCAAGCCTCAGCAATCTTCATTATTTGAAACTGAGCTAAAAAAGGTTCATCAATTAGAATTAAGACAGTAGAATAAGGAAATGAATGAAGATAAACCTAAAGTGCAATTCGTTGAGATCGATGACGACTTTGCAGGGCAACGAATCGATAATTTTCTTCTTGCCCGCTTAAAAAATGTTCCAAAAAGTATGATTTACCGAATAGTGCGTAAAGGCGAAGTTCGTGTAAATAAAAAACGTATTAAACCAGAATACAAACTTCAAGAAGGGGATTTAGTCAGAATTCCTCCCGTGAAGCTTCCTGAGTCAACGGCTCCAGAATTACCTAGTGTTAAATTATCTAGAGTCTCTGAACTTGAAAGTTGTATTATTTATGAAGATGATCACCTTCTGATTCTAAATAAGCCTTCAGGTACTGCTGTTCATGGCGGGAGTGGTTTGAAGTTTGGTGCTATTGAAGCATTACGAGCTTTACGACCTGATGCTCGTTTTTTAGAGTTGGTGCACAGAATTGACAGAGATACGTCAGGAATTCTTTTAATCGCTAAAAAACGTTCTGCATTACGCAGACTGCAAGAACAATTTAGAAATAAAACGGTTCAGAAATACTATTTTGCTTTAGTTATGGGCCAATGGAAGAGTACGTGCAAAGTTGTGAATGTTCCTTTACTTAAAAATGAAGTGAACAGCATTGTTCGTGTTAACCCTAACGGTAAACCGTCAGAAACGCGTTTTAAAATTTTAGAAAAGTTTGAGCAGGCAACATTAATTCAAGCAAGTCCAATTACGGGACGTACTCACCAAATACGTGTACATGCACAACATGCAGGTCACCCAATAGGTTGGGATGACCGTTATGGTGACAGACGATTTGATGCGTATTCAGGCCAATTTGGTTTAGATCGACTTTTCTTGCATGCGGCAAATATTAAATTTACGCATCCAAGCACTGAAGAGTTAATGGATATTAGTGCTCCAATGGAAACTAGATTAGAACGTGTCTTGAAAGGATTACGAGCTAAAAACTAATTTTATTTTTTGTTATTTTCTAGCGATAAGTATTATTTCATACTTATCGCTTTTTTGTGATTGCGATTCAGAGTACTGAAAAAGATTGACGATCTAACATATCAATTAAAGAGATTAGTGGAAGGCCAATAAGAGCGTTTGGATCTTTTCCTTCTAATCTATCAAATAATGCAATGCCTAACCCTTCACATTTAAAACTACCAGCACAATACAATGGCATCTCTTTATCAACATAGTTTTCAATTTGTTGTGAGGTCAATTGACGAAAATGAACATGAAATTCTTCACAAAGAGTTTCTGCTGTCATTGTGGTCGTATTGAGTAGTGATAAGCCTGTGTAAAAAGTGATGATTTGACCACTGGCTTTTTGAAGTTGGATAATTGCTTTTTCTCGTGTCAGTGGCTTACCAATAATCTGTCCGTTAATTACGCAAACCTGATCGGATCCTATGATCAAATGGTTGGGATCCTGGACATGACAAGATCGTGCTTTTTGTTCCGCTAATCGAGTGACTAACGCAGTAGGTGATTCATTTTCTTGTGGGGTTTCGTCGCAGTTGGGTGAAATTGCATCAAAAGGAACTTGGATCTTCTCTAAGATCGTTCGGCGAAAAGGCGATGTTGAAGCTAGAATCAGTTTTGGTTGCATAATGGGTTCTTCTTCTTTAATTTTTCGTTTATTATTAGCAACTCTGCTGAAATAGCAACTGGGAAGAAAAAAAGCATAATTTTTGCCATTTTTCTTTGACTCGAAGGCTTTAGAAAGATAAGATGCGCGCCCTATGCAAAAGGTAAAATTACCACGAACAGTTGATGCAATCCAAAACGCTCAACGAAGATTAGACTACGATGGAATCATCCAATCTGATATTTTAAAGCGTTTGGCTGAATCTACTGTAGATGTGAAAAGTGATGCTGAAGTCACGATGTCGTTTAAAGTTGACGAACAACGATTAGCCGTTATCTCTGGTAAAGCTAACGTCGATGTATTGTTGGAATGTCAACGCTGTAATGAAAATTTTGAACATCACCTAAATGTATCATTTAAGTGTACGCCTTTTTTAAGCGAAGAGAAGGCAGCTCTAGTTCCTGAGGAATATGAGTTTGTAGATTTAAATGAAGTAGGTGAAGTTGATCTCGTTGAGTTGGTAACTGATGAGTTCATTCTAGCGTTGCCGCAAGTCGCTATGCATGACATTAAAGATTGTCAGGTCAAATCTAACAATTTGGTATTTGGTGAAATTCCTGAAGAGGAAGAGAAACCGAATCCGTTTGATGTTTTAAAATCTTTAAAACAACAGTAATTGAGGAGTAGGGTCCATGGCCGTACAAAAGAGCAAGAAATCACGTTCAATGCGTGGCATGCGTCGTTCACACGATGCACTAACTACAAGTGCATTATCTGTAGACGCAACTAGTGGCGAAACTCACCTTCGTCACAACGTTACAGCTGACGGTTACTACCGTGGCCGCAAGGTAATCAACAAGTAAGGTTGACGCTTTGCAGCAGCTAACCATTGCAATTGATGCGATGGGTGGGGACTTCGGTCCCCAAGTTACAGTGCCTGCCATCGTGCAGGCATTGTCGCAATTCCCAGAGCTAAAAATTATTGTTGTTGGAGATCGTCATGCGATTTCTACACAGCTAACACATCTAAATTATATCCCCAATCAACGATTCTCTATTGCTCATAGCGACAGCGTTATAGGCAATAACACAGTACCTTCAAAAGCATTACGACACAGTCGTGGTAGCTCAATGAGAATGGCCATTGATTTAGTTGCTAGTAAAGAAGCTGACGCGTGTATTAGCGCAGGCAATACTGGTGCATTAATGGGACTCTCCCGTTTTACATTAAAACTTCTTCCGGGTGTTGAACGCCCTGCATTAATTAGTCCTTTACCTACTAAAAACAATCAACGTACTTGGATGCTTGATCTTGGCGCGAATGTATCATGCGATGCTGAAACCTTATTCCAATTTGCAGTAATGGGCTCTGAATTAGCTGAGCAGTCATTAGGGCGTAAAGCCAAAGTGGCATTGTTGAATATTGGCGAAGAAGAAATTAAAGGCAACGATCAAATAAAACGATGCGCAGAAATGCTACACCAGTGCAAAGATATTGAGTTTATCGGTTATATTGAAGGTGATAAACTTTATCAAGGCAATGCTGATGTAGTAGTGTGTGATGGTTTTGTTGGTAATGTATGCTTAAAAACCAGTGAAGGTGTTGCACATTTATTTTTAGATCAACTAAAATCACATCTGGTTACATCAAAATTCAAACAAATTTTAGCGAAATGGCTCTTCGGTGATGTCATTTCTAGCTTAAAAGAGCTGAACCCCGACCAGTATAATGGCGCAAGTCTGATAGGATTGCGTGGCATTGTTGTTAAGAGTCATGGAAGTGCAGATATATTTGCCTTTAACAATGCCATCAAGGAAGCGGTTCATGAGGTCAAGCGACAAATACCTAACCGTATTAGTGATCGCTTGGAGGCAGTTTTACTCGAGAGGCATTATTAGTCTTCATGTATAGCAAAATTTTAGGTACTGGTAGCTATTTACCAGCACAAATTCGCTCAAATGCGGATTTAGAAAAAATGGTCGATACTAGTGATGAGTGGATCTTAGCTCGTACAGGTATTAGTGAACGCCGCATTGCTGGTGAAAATGAGTCTGTGGCCACTATGGGTCACCTTGCTTCCGTTAATGCAATTGAAATGGCTGGTATAGATAAGAATGATATTGATCTGATTATCTTAGCAACAAGTACGCAAACGTACTCGTTTCCATCAGCTGCATGTGAAGTTCAAGGGTTATTAGGTATACAAGGGTGTCCTGCGTTTGATTTATCAGCGGCTTGTTCAGGTTTTGTTTATGCATTGAGTGTTGCCGATCAACACATCAAAACAGGCATGGCAAAAAATGTATTGGTTATTGGTTCTGATGCCATTTCTCATACTTGTGATCCTACTGATCGTTCTACTGTTATTTTATTTGGTGATGGAGCTGGCGCAGTAGTTATTGGCCAAAGCGAAGAGCCTGGGATTATCTCGACTCACTTGCATGCTGATGGCAAATTTGGTGAATTACTTTCTTTACCTGTTCCTTCGCGTAAAAACGAAGAAGCAGATAAATGGTTGTACATGGCGGGTAATGAAGTCTTTAAAGTTGCCGTGACTCAGTTATCGAATTTGGTGAAAGAAACACTTCATAAAAACCAAATGGATAAGTCAGAGCTAGATTGGCTAGTCCCACATCAAGCGAATTTACGAATTATTAAAGCAACGGCAAAAAAACTGTCGATGTCGATGGATCAAGTTGTTGTGACTCTAGATCGTCACGGTAATACTTCAGCTGCTACAGTGCCTACAGCATTGGATGAAGCGGTACGTGATGGTCGAATTCAACGTGGCCAAACCTTATTGCTTGAAGCATTTGGTGGTGGTTTTACATGGGGTTCGGCACTCGTTAAGTTTTAGTTAGAAATAGGCCATTTCTTTGGCCTAGTTTCTTTATGCGCTTATTTAAAGGAAATAATGTACATGAGCAATTTTGCTATCGTTTTCCCAGGTCAGGGCTCTCAAGCCGTTGGCATGCTTGCTGAATTAGGTGAGAAACACGACGTTATAACGCAAACTTTTGCAGAAGCATCAGAAGCGCTAGGTTATGACTTATGGTCACTGGTTCAAAATGGTCCGGCGGAAGATTTAAACCAAACGTTTCGTACTCAGCCAGCATTATTAGCAACCTCAGTTGCATTATGGCGTGTATGGCAAGAGCAAGGTTTAGCACAACCAACCGTTTTAGCTGGACACAGCCTTGGTGAGTACTCAGCGCTTGTATGTGCAGGTGTTATTGACTTTAAAGAAGCAATTAAATTGGTTGAGCTACGTGGCCAATTAATGCAAGAAGCAGTTCCAGCTGGTGTTGGTGCTATGTTCGCTATTATCGGTTTAGATAATGATTCTATCGCTAAAGCGTGTGAAGCAGCAGCACAAGGCGAAGTTGTTTCTCCTGTAAACTTCAATTCTCCAGGCCAAGTTGTTATCGCTGGTAATAAAGATGCGGTTGAGCGTGCTGGTGTATTATGTAAAGAAGCGGGTGCAAAACGTGCGCTTCCTTTACCAGTATCGGTTCCATCTCATTGTGCATTAATGAAACCTGCGGCTGATAAATTAGCGATTGCGTTAGAAAGCATTGAATTTTCAGCACCCGCATTGCCTGTTATTAATAACGTTGATGTTATTGCTGAAACTGATCCTGCAAAAATTAAAGACGCACTTGTTCGTCAATTATACTGCCCAGTACGTTGGACTGAAGTTGTTGAAATGATGGCTGAACAAGGTGTTGAAACATTATATGAAGTTGGTCCAGGTAAGGTTCTTACTGGTTTAACTAAACGAATCGTTAAATCACTTAGCGCAGCAGCGGTAAATGATGCTGCTTCTCTTGAAGCTGCTAAGTAATTAAAGGGAATAGTAAATGATGAATTTAGAAGGCAAAATTGCCTTAGTTACTGGCGCTAGCCGTGGTATTGGTCGTGCGATTGCTGAGCAATTAGTGTCTCGCGGTGCAACCGTTATTGGTACCGCAACTTCTGAAAATGGTGCGGCGGCAATTGGTGAATATTTAGGTGAGAACGGTAAAGGTCTTGCATTAAATGTAACTGATGCAGAATCTATTGCAGCGGTACTTAAAACTATTAATGATGAGTTTGGTGCGATTGATATTTTAGTTAATAACGCAGGTATTACTCGTGATAACTTACTTATGCGCATGAAAGATGATGAATGGATGGATATCTTAGATACTAACCTAACGTCTATTTTCCGTTTATCTAAAGCGGTTCTTCGTGGCATGATGAAAAAACGTAATGGCCGTATTATTAACGTAGGTTCTGTTGTTGGTACAATGGGCAATGCGGGTCAAACAAACTATGCAGCAGCAAAAGCTGGTGTCATTGGTTTTACTAAATCAATGGCACGTGAAGTCGCTTCTCGTGGTATTACCGTGAATACTGTTGCTCCAGGTTTTATCGAAACTGATATGACAAAAGCCTTGAATGATGAGCAACGAGCTGCAACACTATCATCTGTACCTGCGGGTCGTTTAGGTGACCCTAAAGAAATCGCTGCTGCGGTTGTCTTTTTAGCGTCTCCAGAAGCCGCTTATATCACGGGCGAAACTTTGCACGTGAATGGCGGCATGTACATGGTTTAATTTAGAAAGTTGGCTTGAGAGTGACTTAAGTCAATTTTGGGTTAAAATTGCACTAAAAATCACGAATTTCGTGGTTTGACCAGCAATCTTGGCCTTGCAACTTTCTTATTAATGAATAAAATACAGCAAGTATCGCAAATCAGCGAAATCTGTAATTAGGAAAATAAAATGAGCAATCTTGAAGAACGCGTAAAGAAAATCATCATTGAGCAACTAGGTGTTGATGAAGCTGAAGTTAAAAACGAATCATCATTTGTTGACGACCTAGGCGCAGATTCACTAGATACAGTTGAACTAGTTATGGCTCTAGAAGAAGAGTTTGACACTGAGATTCCAGATGAAGAAGCTGAGAAAATCACTACTGTTCAAGCTGCTATCGACTACGTAACTAGCGCACAGTAAGAAATACCCTCCAGGCGGTCACTCTTGACCGCCTGAGTTTTTTTATACGCTACAATCCCTATCTAATTCAATTAATTCCGGAGAAATATATCGTGTCCAAACGTCGTGTAGTAGTTACAGGCATGGGTATGCTAACACCGGTGGGTAACACTGTTGAAGCAGCCTGGAAAGCGCTGTTAGCAGGCCAAAGTGGTATCGTTAATATCGAGCACTTTGATACCACTGAGTTTACGACTCGTTTTGCAGGTCTCGTTAAAGACTTTAATGCTGAAGAGTACATGTCTAAGAAAGACGCTCGTAAAATGGATTTATTCATCCAATACGGTGTGGCTGCTGGCATTCAGGCATTAGATGACTCGGGTTTTAAAGTTACTGAAGAAAATGCACACCGCATTGGTGCTGCTATTGGTTCAGGTATTGGTGGTCTTGGTTTAATTGAAGCCGGTCACAAAGCCTTTACTGCAAAAGGTCCTCGTAAGATCAGTCCGTTTTTCGTGCCTTCAACTATCGTAAATATGATTTCTGGTCATATGTCGATCATGCGCGGTCTACGTGGTCCTAATATCGCAATTTCAACAGCTTGTACGACAGGTCTTCATAATATTGGTCATGCTGCACGTATGATCGCTTATGGTGATGCTGACGCAATGCTAGCGGGTGGTGCTGAAAAAGCATCAACAGAGCTAGGTATGGGCGGTTTCGGTGCAGCTAAAGCACTGTCTACAAATAATGAGAATCCACAAGCGGCTTCACGCCCATGGGATAAGAACCGTGATGGTTTTGTTCTCGGTGATGGCGCAGGCATGATGGTTCTTGAAGAATATGAACACGCCAAAGCGCGTGGTGCTAAAATCTACGCTGAATTAGTGGGTTTTGGTATGAGCGGCGATGCTTACCATATGACTTCTCCTACTCCAGATGGTTCTGGTGGTGCGTTAGCGATGGAAGCAGCAATGCGTGATGCAAATGTAACGGGTGAACAAATCGGTTATGTTAACGCGCATGGTACATCAACACCTGCGGGTGATGTTGCTGAAATTAAAGGCATCAAACGTGCTTTAGGTGAAGAAGGCTCTAAGAAAGTATTAGTGTCATCAACAAAATCAATGACAGGTCACCTATTGGGTGCTGCGGGTTCTGTTGAAGCGATTATTACGGTTATGTCTTTGATTGATCAAATAGCGCCACCAACGATTAATCTTGATGATCCTGAAGAAGGTTTAGAAATCGATCTTGTTCCGCATACTGCTCGTAAAGTTGAGATGGAATACGCTATTTGTAATTCATTTGGCTTTGGTGGTACAAACGGTACATTAATCTTTAAGAAAATGTAATAACTTGTTTGTGAGGCTTAATTAGTTTCACTCAGTTAGTTATACTAGAAAGCGGCTTGATATTATATCAAGCCGCTTTTTTCTGTTTGGAGTACGGTATGTATTGGGTTAACGGGGTAGTTACGGATTCATTACCACTCACTGATCGTAGTATTCAATATGGTGATGGTTCTTTTACGACCATGAAAGTTGAGCGGGGAGAAGTGCGGTTATGGGACTTGCACTTAGCTCGTTTGAAAGATGCGTCAAAACGGTTAGACATTGAGATTGAAGATTGGCACCTTCTTGAAGCGCAAATTGAATCTTGCGCTCATGAGCTTAAGAATGGTGGTATTAAGATACTGATCAGTCGAGGTAGTGGTGGACGAGGTTATTCTCCTGAGGGCTGCCATGATACACAAATTATCGTGTCGACATTTTCTTATCCAACGTATTATCAGAGTTGGAAAGAAGGCGGTATTAGTTTGATGCTTTGCGAAACCCAGTTAGGACTGTCACCATTACTTGCAGGTATGAAGCATACAAATAGATTAGAACAAGTTTTGATTAAGAAAGAAATCGCAAAAACAACGTATCTTGATGGCGTGGTTCTTGATCTTAATAGCAAAGTTATAGAGACTTCAATAGGCAATATTTTTTGGGTGGAGAATGATAATATTTACACCCCTAATTTATCAAACTCTGGTGTTGAAGGTGTGATGAAAGCACACATTAATGCATTGGCAAATTCACATGGACTCACGTTGATCGAAACATCAATTAATGTAGATGAACTATGTATGGCCGATGAAGTTTTTATTAGTAATTCATTATTTGAAATAGTGCCAATTAACGCAATTGGCAATACGACTTTTGACAGTCATAAGTTGTCACATTGGTTTCAGGAGAAATTGTACTCGTGCTAAAGAAATTTTTATTCCTTATTTTAATTATCATCATTGGATCTGTAGGTTTCGGATTTTGGAGCTATCAGCAAGCAATTAAATTTACAGAGCAACCAGTTTTATTAGAAAAAGCCCAACTAATTGAAGTGAAACCAGGGACAAGCTACCGTAAGTTGATTCGTGAATTTGAAGAGAATAAATGGGTATCGAATACTAAATGGGCTCGTTTTACTCATAAAATATCACCAGAATTGACTGAAATTAAAGCGGGTACCTATTGGGTTGAACCTAATCAATCTTTAGCGGCGGTATTAACTCAATTAAAAACAGGTAAAGAGCATCAATTTTCAATTACCTTTGTTGAAGGTAGCCGTTTTTCTGAGTGGCAACAACAATTAGAAAAAGCACCTTATCTAAAGCATGAATTAAGTGAACTTTCTGAAAACGAAATTGCAAAAAAACTAGGAATTGATCGCTCAAACTTAGAAGGGTTATTCTTAGCTGAAACGTACCACTATACGGCAGGAATGAGCGACTTTGATATATTGGAACGCTCTCATGATGCCTTAGTGTCAGTATTAGACGCAGAGTGGGAAACTAAATCAGCAAACTTACCTTTAAAATCATCTTATGAAGCGTTGATCTTAGCCTCTATTATTGAAAAAGAAACCGCGATTGATTCGGAAAGAGAGCGTGTTTCTTCGGTGTTTGTTAATCGTCTAAAACGCGGTATGCGTTTACAAACAGACCCTACTGTAATTTATGGTATGGGTGATAATTACGATGGCAATATTCGTAAAAAAGACTTACGTACACCAACTGCTTATAATACGTACACAATAAATGGATTGCCGCCAACACCGATAGCAATGGCGGGACCTGCATCGATAAAAGCAGCTCTTCATCCAGAAACGAGTCGCTATCTTTATTTTGTTGCAGATGGTACTGGCGGTCATAAATTCACTAAATCACTAGTTGAGCATAACAAAGCAGTTAGAGCTTACCTAAGAACCTTAAGAAATTAATATGTCTAAATTTATTGTAATTGAAGGCCTAGAAGGCGCAGGTAAAAGCACGGCAATTAAAAATGTATTAGCGACTCTCGCTAAACATGGCATTGATAATCCTGTGACGACAAGGGAGCCTGGCGGGACGCCATTAGCTGAAAAAATGCGTGAGTTAGTTAAACAAGGTCATCCTGATGAACCATTAACGGATATGGCCGAGTTATTACTATTGTATGCAGCACGAGCTCAGTTAGTTGGTAATGTGATTAAGCCAGCATTAGCGAGAGGTGAGTGGGTTGTTGGTGATCGACATGACCTCTCTTCACAAGCCTATCAAGGTGGTGGACGTGGTTTTGATCGTGATTTAATGGCAACAATGCGAAATACCGTTCTTGGTGATTTCAAACCAGACTTCACTATCTATATGGACATTGATCCTAAATTAGGCCTTCAACGCGCATCAGCTCGTGGAGAGTTGGATCGAATTGAGCAGATGAAACTGGATTTTTTTGAACGCAGTCGTGAACGTTACTTAGAGTTCGCCAATAGTGATGAGACGATTATAACTATTGATGCAGGCCAAGATCTAGAGACAGTAACTCAATCCATTGTTAACGCATTAGAAACGTGGTTAGTGGCTAATGGTAACTAAACTGTATCCTTGGCAGAAAAATGTTTGGCAACAATGGCAACAATTGATTGTTAACGATAGGCTGCCACACGCCATTCTATGTGCAATGCCCGATGGAACGGGGCGAGATGCTCTGGTTCAATATTTGTCTAATACCTTATTATGTTTAACACAAGGCATTGAGCCTTGTGGTTTTTGTCATAGCTGTGATTTAGTTGAATCAGGTAATCATCCTGATTTACACTGGATTCGACCTGAAATTGAAGGGAAATCTATTTCAGTTGACCAGATCAGACAATGCAACTCATGGGCATTAGAGTCATCACAGTTCAATGCTAAGCGTATGATCGTGATTGAACCTGCCGAAAAAATGACAGAATCGGCGGCTAATGCGCTATTAAAGACATTAGAAGCGCCACCTAAAAACTGTCAGTTTGTATTATTGGCAGAGTCTCCACATCATTTACTACCCACTATTCGAAGCCGTTGCCAAGTCTGGTATCAACCAGAAATTAGTGGTGAAGTGATAGAGCAATGGTTAGGTGAGACAGAAAAGCTAAAAGTTAGTAAGCAATCTATTACTTTGAATGGGTACTTACCGTTAGCGGTCAAAAGTTTTTATCAAGATAAAAAACAATCGGCTCATCAATTATTATTATCTTCTTTTGATAACTGTGTTAAGTCTTCTTTTTGTTATACATCAGATGTGGTTAAAAGTTTGATTAAGCTAGAAGACGAAGGCTTGTGTTGGTTAAGCTATTTATTGTCGGATATCCACAAGCGACAATTAGGAATAATGACCACATGGGTGCATTGCGATGAAAAAGAGACTATTGAACGATTAGCAGTCAGTATCTCTGTTGATACCGTTTATAAGCAATATTTGAGCTTAAATACCTTACGACAGCAAATCAATGTCCATTCAGGATTAAATAAAGAATTACTATTAACTCAATGGCTATTTGAGTTTATTGGAGAATAATGTGCTAATTGATTCACACTGCCATTTAGACAAGTTAAATTACAATGACTTGCATACAAATGTTGCGGATGTACTTAAAAAGGCAAAGTTACGTGGGGTAGAGCAGTTTTTGACTGTTGGCGTTACGCTTGATGCTTTTCCAAATATGATGGATCTTATTAAAGATCACCCAGAGGTTCATGCTTCTTGTGGTATTCATCCATTAGATGTTGATTCGGATTTTGATTTGTCTATTTTTCGTCAATATGCTGCACATGAACGTGTTATTGCGATTGGTGAAACTGGATTAGATTATTTTTATCAACCAGAAAGCGCACCCCGTCAACGTGAATTATTTGAGCAACAAGTGGCCGTTGCCGTTGACTATAATAAGCCACTTATTATACATACACGACAAGCTCGAGAAGATACTTTAGCGATTCTAAAAAATGGTCAAGCAGCTAAATGTGGTGGTGTTATCCATTGCTTTACTGAGGATTGGGAGTTTGCAGAAGCTGCAATAGATCTGGGTTTTTACATTTCTATCTCAGGAATTGTAACGTTTAATAAAGCTGCTGAATTGAAAGATGTCGTTCGTCGTTTACCATTAGAGCGCCTTTTAATAGAAACGGATTCTCCTTATTTAGCCCCTGTTCCTTTTCGAGGCAAAGAAAATCAACCTGCTTATGTGAGAGAAGTTGCTGAGTATATAGGTTTATTAAAAGGAAAATCGTTTGATGAAGTGGCTAAAATTACGACAGATAATTTCAAAAATCTTTTTTTGAACAAATAATTTTAGTTAGATTGAAAATTAAACAAAAAGAGAGGTTTTAGCCTCTCTTTTTTTTATTAATTGATTTTAAGCATGTTTATACTTGAATGTTAAGCGGCAAACGATTGCATTTGTGGTTTATTTGACCTATCTATTTTTGTTGCTAAAAATAACATTTCATCCTTTTGTTTTAATTAAGAATTTCTTTTAAAATCAATCCCTTACTTGTGACTTGTGTTTTTCTTACCACTTTTTCTACGCCTTGCTTTTGTGATCGCTGCAGGGTTTTAAAACATTAAATGAAAACATGCTAGAAAGTGTTTTTACATAGGTCTATATTTAGCGACAGTTTGATTAGATACATAATTACTTACAAAGTTACTGATTACACTAAGGCAAGGGGGATATTGCCGTAATGAGTCAGTAAGTATTGACTGTGTCCAATTGTATTTATAAATATTAGGAGCAAAACATGTTTAAACACCTTTTTGCCAATCTACAGAAAGTTGGTAAGGCACTTATGTTGCCTGTATCAGTACTTCCTGTAGCTGGTATTCTTTTAGGAGTTGGCGCAGCCAACTTTAGTTTCCTTCCAGAAGTTGTTTCTCATTTAATGGAACAAGCTGGTGGTTCAGTATTCGGTCAAATGGCTCTGCTATTTGCTGTAGGTACTGCACTTGGTTTTACAAACAATGATGGTGTTGCTGGTCTAGCAGCGGTTGTTGGTTACGGCATCATGGTTGCTACACTTAAAGTGATGGCAACAGTAATGGGTGTTGATGGTATCGAGACTGGTGTTCTTGGTGGTATCCTTGCTGGTGGTGTTGCTGGTTGGGCTTTCAACAAGTTCTACCGTATTCAACTTCCAGAATACTTAGGCTTCTTCGCTGGTAAGCGTGCAGTGCCAATCGTTACTGGTTTTGTATCTATCGCTCTAGGTTTAGTTCTTTCTGTAATTTGGCCTCCAATCGGTGGCGCAATTGCGGCATTCTCTGATTGGGCTGCAAACCAAAACCCAGTAATGGCATTTGGTATTTACGGTGTTGTTGAACGTTCTCTTATTCCTTTTGGTCTTCACCATATCTGGAACGTACCATTCTTCTACGAAGCGGGTTCTTGTGTGAACAGCGCTGGTGAGCAAGTAAATGGTATTATGACTTGTTTCCTTACTGCTGATGACGCATCTCGCGCTGCAGGTAATGGTTTCGGTCAACTTGCTGGTGGTTACTTATTCAAAATGTTCGGTCTTCCTGCTGCTGCAATCGCCATTGCACATTCAGCAAAACCTGAAAACCGCGCTAAAGTAATGGGTATCATGGCATCTGCTGCGTTAACTTCATTCCTTACTGGTATCACAGAACCGATTGAATTCGCATTCCTATTTGTTGCTCCAGTTCTTTATGCTATCCACGCAGTACTTGCTGGTGTTGCATACATGCTAACTAACGCATTAGGTATTGTTCACGGTCACACATTCTCGAATGGTTTCATTGACTTTGTAGTTCAATCTCCACGTGCAGAGAACCTGCTTCTTCTTGTTGGTCTTGGTATTGTTTATGCGGTTGTTTACTACATCGTATTCCGCTTTGTAATTAAAGCGATGAACCTTAAGACTCCAGGTCGTGAAGATGAAGACGATAATGCAGGTCCGGTTGTAACTGGTTCTGAATTAGCGGGTGAACTAGTTGCTGCATTTGGTGGTAAAGAGAACATCACAAACCTTGATGCTTGTATTACTCGCCTACGTGTTTCTGTAGCAAGTGTTGAAGCGGTTAATCAAGACAAACTGAAACAACTTGGCGCTGCTGGTGTTGTTGTTGCAGGTTCTGGTGTTCAAGCTATCTTCGGTACTAAGTCTGATAACTTGAAAACAGATATGAATGAGTGGATTACTCATAACTAATTATCGATTATATCGATGAAAAAAAGGAGACTTTCGAGTCTCCTTTTTTGTTTTCTAGAGTTGGGTAATAGATCTGTTAATTGGTTATATTGGTATTATTTTCAGGAAACGAAACTTCTTGATTCGATTCTAGCCAGGTAGGGTATTTCTTCATAATTGAAAGGAATAGTTCTGAATCAATGAAATTTGTAAGCCAATCACGTACGCGTTGATATTTACTTTGGTTAAACCAATGAATGTCCACAAACGCAAACTGGCGAATAAAAGGAAGAATGGCTAAATCAGCAAAACTGAATTCATCACTAAATAGCCTATTTGAATTAATTAACTGTTGTTCTAATTTCTCTAAAAATATCTCACCTTGCTCACGGTAGTAAATTTCTGAATGTTCAGGGTAGCGATCAGCGTATTTGTATTTATCTAACCATCCTTTAAATGCGTCATCATTTTCTTTTATTAATAAATGCATGGAACTCGTTGCTGAACTTAACAGTTGAGAGCCTTCTAAAGCCCATTTCATGATATCTAAGCTTTCATCTATAACATGTCCATCTTTTTCAATTAAGACAGGGACAGTGCCTTTAGGGGACGCCTGTAGCATTGCTTCGGGTTTATGTTTCAATATAATTTCACGAAGTTGTACCGATTTATTTGAAAGAACAAGACTAAGGCGTGCTCGCATAGCATAAGGGCATCGACGAAATGAGTAGAGAATGGTCATTTTTACCTTCTAAATTAATTTAAAATGTAACGGCGAAAAACAAAAAGCAGATCCGAAGATCTGCTTTAAGACTAACATTTTCTAGAAAGTAGTTTCTAGTTACTGTTCATTGCTTTACGGATACAGAAGGCTGCGCCTCCCCAAGTGATCCCTAAGCCAAGAACCATCATAATGATTGCACCAGTTGTCATATTAAGCCTCCTTGCTTGATTTATTAATTACGATACCAACCACTAACATCGCGGCAATAAGACCCCAACCAAGTAGCAGTAAATCAGATTGAGCGTATCCGCCGTAGCCATCAGTTAAGGTGTTAACAATATTTGTACCCAATATAACGACTAGGAATACCGGACTTACGAAACGTAAGCAGATTTCAAACCATTTGCCGACAGTAAATTCAGATATCTTATTTACGTGTGAGCGAATGTCTGCAAGTTTCACTAACCAACCCATGATAAACAGTTCAATTAGACAGCTAGCAAGTAGAGCAATGTTATTAATGAAGTAGTCCACTAAATCAAGCAGCAATAGACCGCCATTGGTTGCGAACGCCATTGAAACCACTAAACCAACACTACAAACAACAGACGCTGCTTTTTTACGTGACCAATTTAACTTATCAATGAAGGCTGAGGTTACCGCTTCAATAATTGAAATGTGAGAACTTAATCCCGCAACAACTAAAGCAAAGAAAAATAAAGGGCCAAGAATATAAGGGGCTGGTAGTAAGTTAATTGCCGCCGGAATAGTAACAAAAGCAAGGCCAACACCAGCGCTCACGACTTCAGTTAATGGCTTACTTTGTTCATGTGCCATGTTACCTAAGATAGAAAAGATAAGAATACCAGCGATAATTGAGAAACCACAGTTAATCAGTACCGTCATAAAGGCATTATTATTTATGTCTGATTTTTCAGGCAGGTAGCTTGAGTAAGCTAGCATGATTGCGAAACCCACACTTAACGTAAAGAAGATTTGCCCATAAGCAGCAGACCATACTTTTGGATCTGTGATTTTGCTAAAATCTGGTTGGAATAGGTAGTTAAGGCCGTCTAATGCGCCAGGTAAGAAAATCATTCGACCAATAAGAGCGATAACCATGATGAATAGTAAAGGCATCATTATTTTACTTGCACGTTCGATACCACGTTTCACGCCACCAAAAATAGCGGCAAAAGTAATAGCCCAAGCAATAACCATTGGAATTGCGATATGCCATTGAATACTACCTAGTTTTGTTGGTGAGTTGTCACCCAACTTTAGATATTCGCTAAAGAAATACGCGTTAGTATCCTGGCCCCAACTTTGAGAAAAAGACATACTGAAGTAAGAGATAGCCCAACCAATAACGGCAACGTAATAGACTGCAATCACTGCGGCGATTAATACTTGAAACCAACCAAGCCATTCGTATTTTTGATTTAGTTTCGCAAATGTTCGTGGCGCAGAGCCTCTGAACTTATGACCCATGCCAAATTCCATGATCATAAATGGAATACCAGCAGTTAACATTGCGAAAAGATAAGGAATGAAAAAGGCACCGCCACCATTTTCATACGCCATGTATGGAAAGCGCCATATATTACCTAGACCGATAGCAGATCCTACTGCTGCAAGAATAAATCCCGCACGAGATCCCCATTGTTCACGCTTCATAAAATACTCCTTTAAAAAACTTTTCCCTGAGAATTGAAGTTTGTTTAGTATCATTCTCTATTTAAATTGAAATTAATTTGCTCAAACTAGAGGTATTAGCTAAGCATTACAGCCAGATTACCTATTTATAACTGTTAAGGCAATATTACAAAAAAGGTAGTTAAATGTAGCGTTGTTAGGGTTTTATTCTGTTTTTTTGTTTTAACTAGGGGGGAGGTATTGATAGGATTGGCTTATTAGGTGGATAGCTTTGTTGGAATAAGGTTAATTAAATGATTGTGTTTTTTATAAATAATTCCAATTGATGAGAAAATAAACACTTCAATTGGAATTATTTGAATATAAAAGAAGGGGAGTTAAAAGCTAAAGCGTAATCCAAGATTGGCTTGAACTTGATTTACCCAACTACTTTCATAGCGGATAACACAACGATTTTGCGTTGGATTCGACACACAAGAACTATCTATATCACTATCAACAGCGGTTCCTAGCCAACGAGCTTCAAACTGTAAGGCTAAGTTATCGGTAAAGTGATATTGAAGACCAGTAAAAGCACCTGCTGAAAAATTGATATTTTCATCACTCCAGTCTACGTCGGTATAGGTTGCACCAATACTTAGACCAAAGAAAGAACTAAGACGTGTCGTTAGTGGGTAATCTAGAGCACTTTGAAAGTGCAAATAATCAAAGCGAGACTTGTTACCCAATGTTTTCACTTCACTACTTTGAGTACTGTAAAATAAACCAATGCGACCAGCATCAAAATCTGTTTCTAGGGCAATAGATAATGCGCTGTTGTTTTTTATTTTAAAAGTATCTCCATTTTGGTCTTCAACTTCACCACCAGCGGCAATGCCTATAACTGGGGTTATATGAAATTGAGCAAGAGCTGGGAATGAGGCTGTTGCTATTAGGGCGAGTAGTGCTATCCGTTTCATCTGAACTCCTAATTTTTGTGGTGTTATTTTGTACTCACGTAAACATATTATGTAGACATTGTGATGTTAATACCAACTTGATAGGTTAGTTAACCTGATAACTTGAAGACACTTCAAATTACTGTTAAATTTTTGTTAATGATAAAACAAGGAGTCGTTATGGATAGTGATTTTAAGTTTGCGTTAATCACAACAATCGTTGTGTTTTCAGGACTGGCTTTTTTCGGAGTTTTAGTTCTAATGGCATGAAATCAGGATGATAGATATGAAAAGAGCAATCAAATTATTTTGATTGCTCTTTTTTGTTTAGGCTTGTGCTTTAGTGGGTAGATAACTTTCCCATGCATCTGAATATAGAGATTGAGATAAGCTTCTTAGCTTATTCATTCGTGCATTTTCAAACTGAGTTGATTCTCGATTATCAACTAAAGCTAAACGTTCAATACTTTGAATTTCTTCATAAAGTTTATGTTCAGCGCCATTTTTAACCATCGCGATGTCTTTCAAGTGCAGTTGTATTTCGGCAACTAACTTTGTTTTTGGTAATTCAACCAATAATTTAATATCTCGATAGCCTGATTTTGCTGGCTGAGCGAAACGGTTGGTAACGCTAAGTACCGTCGTTTCTCTATTTATAGATTCGTAAGCAGTAATTAAATCAGGAATAGAATCGGCAACAACGGTTGCTCTTGCTATATCTGTTAATTTATTTACTTGACCATTGAGTTCTTGCTCAATTTTCAATAATGCACGTTCTGAGCTTTTTACACCCGCAAATTGAGGTTGAGCATTTGAAATTAATGCGGTCTCTTTGCAGATATTTTCTAATTCTCTTTGAGCCTGGTGGGCTTTGGAGTTCAAAATGTCAAAATCATCATAAGGCTGGTGTGAGAAGTGGTTCCAACTTTGAATTGAAAGTAGGCCATTTAGACTATGAAGGACATGTTGGTGATCGATTTCTGATTGGTTTGCTTCTTGATAATCAGGTTCAATAAACTCAATTAATGAGGAAGCTTGTGCTTGAGGTCGTCCAAAAACAAGGACCATTAAGACGGCGGCACGGGCAAACTTTTTCATTCTTTTTCCTTAGCAAGATAGAAAGAAATAGCAACTAAGTAGACTGTATCTTAGCAACACCTACTACATAAATATGGGCACACTTAGCAGATTCAAGAGGTGAAAATTATCATTGTTTTGGTTTGAGTTAAGCATCACATAATTACAATTCTTGACGTTAAGTTAAGGTCAATTTTTGAACTTTTTCTCTTTGAAATTGAAAGCAATTGTAACAAGAAAAATTTTAATTAAATGAAGAGATGAAATAGATAATAGTTCACAGTGCCTTTTTACTCACAAAGCCTGTTATTTAGCGGGTAAATGTGTAAAATCGAATCTTCTTTTTTATACCGAAATTTAGAGTACAAGTAGGTTATCTATGACAGCAACAAATGAATTATTGCAGGATTTAAAAGCTCGTGGGCTTATTGCACAGTGCACAGCAGACGAAGAATTAGCTGAGCACCTTTCAACTGACTGTCGTACTCTCTATTGCGGTTTCGATCCGACAGCAGACAGCCTACACATTGGTAGCCTTGTACCTCTATTGGTACTTAAGCGTTTTCAACAAGCGGGTCACAAGCCATTAGCGCTTGTTGGTGGAGCAACGGGCCTGATTGGTGATCCAAGCTTTAAAGCCGCTGAGCGTCAATTAAATACATCTGATGTTGTTGGTGATTGGGTTAATAAAATCCGCACTCAAGTTTCTGCTTTTGTTGAGTTTACAGAAGAGAAAAATGGCGCAGAAGTTGTGAACAACTTAGATTGGATTGGTGAAATCAATGTCATCGAATTCATGCGTGATATCGGTAAACATTTCAGCGTAAATGCGATGATCCAAAAAGAATCAGTAAAACAGCGTATCGACCGTGAAGGTTCTGGTATTTCATTTACTGAATTCAGCTACATGCTACTTCAATCGTATGACTTTGCTGCGCTAAATAAAGCAAAAGAATGTACGCTTCAAATCGGTGGTTCTGATCAGTGGGGCAATATCACTGGCGGTATCGATCTGACTCGTCGTATGAATCGTAATAAAGTATTTGGCCTAACGTTACCGTTAGTAACTAAATCTGATGGTACTAAATTTGGTAAAACTGAATCAGGTACGATTTGGTTAGACCCAAGCAAAACATCTCCATACGCATTCTACCAATTCTGGTTGGGCACTGCGGATGCGGACGTATATGACTTCCTACGTTTCTTCACTTTCTTATCTGTTGATGAGATTGCTGCAATTGAAGAGAGCGATAAGAGTGTTCAAGGTCGTCCTGCTGGCCAAGGTATTCTTGCTAAAGAAGTGACTCGCTTAGTTCATGGTGAAGAGGGCTTAGCGTCTTCTGAGCGTATTACTGACGCATTGTTCTCTGGTGATTTAGCTTCTCTAACAGAAACTGACTTAGCACAATTAGCACAAGATGGTCTACCAACGACTGAGCTTGACGCTTCTGAGCAAACTATCGTAGAAGTACTTACTCAATCTGAATTAGCAAAATCAAACAAGATGGCGCGTGAATTTATTGGTAATGGTGCAGTTTCAGTGAATGGCGAAAAAATCGCTGATGCTGAAGTGATTCTGAAAAAAGAAGACGCATTATTTGGTAAATACAGTGTAATTAAACGTGGTAAAAAACTGTTTAACTTATACATCTGGAAATAATATTCGCTTCTGTTGATGAGGGATTTGTCTCTCATTAATGGGGTATAAATTATTTATTGTTCAGATAATAAAAAAGCGAACCTTACGGTTCGCTTTTTTTATGCTTGTTAATTTTTCTATTTAAGAAAACGTCTTTAATTAAGAAAAGTCATTAACGATGTTTTGGTTTATTACGTTTTGGTGCTGAACCGCTTGGTTTATTACCCGCCGGTTTATTTGCGCCAGGCTTTCCATTATTGCTTGGTTTGCCAGTACCGTTGCCACTTGGTTTATTATTCGAATAACCATTACGAACGCCATTCTTCTGTCCGCTTGATGCCGGTTTATCTGCCCCCGTATTTCCGGTAGGCTTTCCACCATTACCACTACGGCTTTGACCTTGAGAGTTAGGCTTTCCGTTGCGATTATTTTTATTTTGACCGTCACGGTTATTACTCGTGCGTGGATCTCCGTCAAACTGTGCTTGTGTGTGCTTAGTTGCAAAGCGTTTAGCACCGTGACGACCGGTTTGGCGGCGTTCAGCCGGTGTTTGTGCATCAATGTCATGCTCAGGTACTAAACAGTGTGGTTTATCACCAATAAGGTGTTTTTTGCCCATATCTGTTAGTGCTTCACGGATCATTTTCCAGTTTTTAGGATCGTGATAACGCAATAAGCCTTTATGCAAGCGACGTTGGCGATCACCTTTCGCAACGGTCACATCTTCACGCTTTTTATATTTCACGCGTTTCAGTGGGTTTGTTTCTGAGTAATACATTGAGGTTGCATTACACATTGGAGATGGGTAGAAGTTCTGAACCTGATCACACTCAAGGTTGTTCTTCTTCAGCCACATCGCTAAGTTCAGCATATCTTCATCTTCTGTGCCCGGATGAGCAGAGATAAAGTAAGGGATAAGGTATTGTTTTTTACCAGCTTCTTGGCTGTACTTTTCAAACATAGATTTGAAGCGATCGTACGTTCCCATACCCGGCTTCATCATTAAATCTAATGGGCTTTTTTCGGTATGCTCAGGTGCAATCTTCAAATAGCCGCCAACGTGGTGGGTGACTAACTCACGTACGTATTCTGGAGACTCAATTGCTAAATCGTAACGAACACCAGAAGCAATTAATACTTTCTTCACGCCTTTTACTTTGCGCGCTTCACGGTACAAATCAATCGTATGTACGTGATCGGTATTTAACTTGTCACAGATCTTAGGGAAGACACAAGAAGGTCGACGACAGGTTGCTTCCGCTTTAGGAATAGAACAGCCTAAGCGATACATGTTTGCTGTTGGGCCACCAAGATCTGAGATTGTGCCAGTAAAACCAGGAACTTTGTCACGAATTTCTTCTAATTCATTAAGAATTGATTTTTTAGAACGGTTTTGAATAATACGACCTTCGTGTTCTGTAATACTACAGAATGAACAACCACCAAAACAACCACGCATAATGTTGACTGATGTTTTAATCATTTCATACGCAGGGATTTTTGCTTTTCCATACATAGGGTGTGGTACGCGTGCGTAAGGCAGGTCAAACACAAAATCCATCTCTTCTGTTGTGAGAGGGATTGGTGCTTGATTTACCCATAGCTCACGATCACCGTGACGTTGAATTAATGCACGACCAGAATAAGGGTTGGTTTCTAAATGCATAATACGGCTAGCGTGAGCATAAAGAATACGGTCGCTATTTAGTTTTTCAAACGGTGGAATGCGAATTGCTGTTGTTTTTGAATCATGACGAGAAGCCGTTACTGTAATAACTTGCGGTTGTTCTTCTTTTGCTTCTGTTTTATTCGTTTCGCACTGTTCTTCTGTTGCGTATGGATTGATAGGCACAAAAGCAGCTTTACCTGGTTTCTCAATACGAGAAGAATCAATGATTTTAAAGCCTTCTGGTTCAGCGGGTAGATTTACCGCCGTACCACGAATATTGGTCATTGTTTTAACATCTTCGCCACTAGCAAGGCGATGAGCCACCTCAACTAAAGCACGTTCAGCATTACCAAACAGAAGAATATCACCTTTGGCATCAAACAATACTGAGCGACGAACTTTATCAGACCAGTAATCGTAATGAGCTAAACGGCGTAGACTTGCTTCAATGCCACCTAAAACAATAGGCGTATCTTTAAACGCTTCACGACAGCGTTGAGAATATACCAGTACTGCACGGTCAGGACGCTTACCACCCTCATTATTTGGGGTATAAGCATCATCATGACGAAGTTTTCTATCTGAGGTATAACGGTTGATCATTGAATCCATGTTACCCGCAGTGATACCAAAGAATAAATTTGGTTGACCAAGAGCCATGAACTCGTCTTTGTTGTCCCATTTTGGTTGAGCAATGATACCAACGCGGAAGCCTTGTGCTTCTAGCAAACGTCCGATGATCGCCATACCAAAACTTGGGTGATCCACGTACGCATCCCCAGTTACAATGATAATGTCGCAGCTATCCCAACCAAGTTGGTCCATTTCTTTACGAGAAGTAGGAAAGAAAGGGGCTGTTCCATAGCATTCTGCCCAGAATTTCGGGTATTCGTTTATTGGAGTTACGTTGTGCATTAGTTCACCTCAGAATTTGGAGGCCGAATTATACCGATTTGAGAGAAGATTAACCAGAAAAGAAAGGCCCTACTCTGAGTAGGATAAATAATGACTGTTTTAGGTTATAAAAATAGGCGATATAAATAAGCAATTGAGGTGGCAGAAAGGAAGAGTAAAAAAATTATGGTTGTTTGCTTAATCATTATAAAACTAGGCCTGTTTATTTAATATTTATTGATTCGATAAATATATATTTTTATTAACAAGATTAAGTGAGCAGATTGTAAATTCTTTGCAAGTAACTTGCCTATTTAAATAAAAACGCCAACGGTTTATGCCGTTGGCGTTTGCATACTAGTAATTAGGAATACATTGGAACTAATACCATCGTCCCCACAATTACTGTGATTAGGCCACAGATAACAGGAACAGACGTACGTTTAACAACTTCAAATGGACTGATTTTAGCCATACCAGATGTCGCAACGATAACACCAGATACTGGAGAAATTGTACGACCAAGGTTAGATGCTTGAAGCATTGGAATGATTAAGAATGCAGGGCTTAAACCCATTTTTTCAGCAAGTTGCGGAGCAAGCTCAACAAATGCATAGAAAGGCGCATTACCAGAACCTGTTGCAATCGCTGCGGCTACTGTTAGACCTGTAAGAAGAAGCATTAAGGCAACACCACCAGCCCCCGCTTTATCAGCTAGGTGTAAAAGGTTATCTATTGCACCAACAGACATTAGACCTTGTGCGAATACACCAGCAGCAACCAATAGCATGACTACGCCTTTAAACGCATCAGCCATACCTTCGTAGCACGATTCTAAATCTTCCAGTGTTGCTCTGCCGTCTAGTTTATTAGTAATAAAGTTAATTACCGCACCAATGAAGATTGAAGCAACAACGATAGTATAGATATCTAAAGATAAGCCGGGGATAGTTTCGCCATTAAAGACAAAAACGCCGACGATTGGTAAGAAAGGTAAAATCGCATAGTAAGAAGGTGCGTTAACTTCCATTGCTGAAATATCAACTTTTTCCATTGGCGTATTTTCTTTCTTATCTAGATATTTATTCCAGAAGAAAGCGGCAGCAGCCATAACAATGATTGCACAGATAGAAACAGGTAATACCGTTTCAACAGCAAAACTGTGTAGAGGCATACCCGATTTTTCAGCGGCAACAATAACGTCACCAGAAGTAGGCGAAAGAATGATGGCTGCTGGAGATGCACAAACGGCAACTGCTGCAGGACGAGAGATGCCCATCGCTGTCATCATTGGGAAAAGGGTAGCCATTAGCAGCACACCTAGGCCAGTAGCAGAGCTAACAGCAAGTGACATTAAACAAGCTACGATATAAGCCGCTACAAGTAAAACGTAAGGTGATTTAATAAATGCTAGTGGTTTAGAAAATTGTTTAACAACCACATTGTTTGCGCCAATGTGAGTCATGTAAGAAGCAAAACCACAAAGTAGCATGATTTGCATCCCTAAGCCGCCCCCACGATATTGCAGCATGTATTTCACGTATTCTAGTGCATCTGTTAATAAGTTACCTGTTGCAGAAACTTTTGCAGGTAAAACAGTGTGACCTAATAAGCCAGCAATAATAAGTAGTGCTAAACCAGCAGTTAGTAGTACACCAGCTGCCTTGTATCCTTTTACGATAAAGTAACCAACCAAAACGGTGATTACCAAACCAATCATTAACTCCAACATGGAATTTTCCCCTATAAGATTTCAAAATACAAAAATTGTGTAACTTACATACATATTCTTACACATTTCGTAATAGAAACTTACCTAATTTTTACCTGTAGCACATCTGTTACTTAACCTCATTATGATCTAAAACAAATAAAAATTAATTCTGTTAATAAGATGATAACCAGCTGTTGCTCTTGTTGCGGGAAAAGGATAATAGGTTGAAAGGTGTCATATGTTTTTTTGAGACACTGAGAGGTGTTGATTGCTTTTTAACCGCCACTAGACGAAGTGAAAATTGAGTTTATACTAGCGTAATTCTAATTAGGTGGCGTAGCTATGTTTTTTCAAACCTTACAATATATTCTTATCCCAGCGCTGTTAGGTGCTCAAATATTATTAACCATCATTTTACACAAAGGGGATATTTGCCCTGGGCAACGAGGACGCATTCATAAATGGCTGCCAGTATTAATCCTTGGGTGGTGTGTCATTGCTGGGATAGGTATGACTTATGCGTCTATCTTTGCCATTAATTTTATTCCTGCTATTGCGATGGCCGGTTTTTATTTTAGCGTTAAAACAGGTAAGACTCGTGATAAAGGGCCATTAATAGTGATGGCGCTGGCAAATGGTTTTGCTGCGGCAAGTTTTGTTAATTTGGCTCTAGGGTCAGGTTCATTTACGCAGTTGTTTTTTGCTATCACAGCCCCGTTTTTATTTGGATCTCTGCTGACTCACCTTCTTTTAACATTGGCACGAACTCGTTTACAAGCATTCCATAAACTATTGCCAATCAGTGGTGTAGTGAGTGGGATAGTTATGGCTGTTATTTTGTTATGCCAAACATTAAGTATTCATGAAATATTTTTAGATAAGATGGCGGTTAAACTCGGCATTGCACTTGGTCTGATGTTACTCAGTATTGGTTTGTGGAGTTTCCACTTATTCAAACAACAAGCGGTGAAGTGGCAAATGCTAGCCGTAGCAAGCGTAGTTATGGCTATTTCTGGTTATTATCAATTTCAGTTGTTTTTTGTGATGTAGGGCACGCATTGCTTTCAAAAACTGATCTAATCTAAGTATGTCTCTTACAGCAACATGGAGGGTGAAGATTGGATTTAAGTAATGCTCACGGACTAGAAAGTGGAATTCTACTCGGCATCATTAATGAAAAATTGCGATTGGAATGTCACAGCCTAGAAGAATTGTCCAGCGTGTATGAGCTTGATACACAAGGAGTTCAAGACAAGCTCAGTGGCTTGGGTTATCAATATGACCCATTAACGAATCAATTTAAGAATACGTAATTTTTAACCAATATTTAAATAGTTACATACCTCGATTTAAGTCATTTTAATACCATCTAAATGACTCTGGCTCTGCTGTTTCGCAGTAGAGAAAAATGCTTGTAAATATTTTTTATCATGTTCGCTGTCTCTAACGGCAGCGAACAATCTTCGCCACAACCCTTTCCCTAATGGTTTACTCTCAATTAACCCTTGTCTTGAAAATTCACTGATTGCCCAATTAGGTAGTGCTGCCACACCTAAACCAGCCGACACCATTTGTATCAACATTAATGTATTTTCTGCTTGTTTCCACTTAGCAGGTTCAATGTTATTGGGTGATAGAAAGTGTTTTACGATATCTAATCGCTGTTTTTGTAC
This sequence comes from Aliivibrio sp. 1S128, assembly GCF_001691065.1. Taxonomy (NCBI): domain Bacteria; kingdom Pseudomonadati; phylum Pseudomonadota; class Gammaproteobacteria; order Vibrionales; family Vibrionaceae; genus Aliivibrio; species Aliivibrio sp. 1S128. The sequence goes on from NZ_MAJV01000091.1 coordinate 151,378, forward strand.
GGGATAGGTTAGCATGGTTTGATCGCGCAAATCTTTTGGTTCAATATATTCTTTACCTGCAAGAGGATGGTTAGTCGCCATGACCAATCTCATTTCAAAATCAAATAATGGTTCATAATGTACCTCTCCACGAGGTTGAATATCTGATGTGATAACCAGGTCTAAATCACCATTGACCAAAGCAGGTAAAGGCTCAAAACCAAAACCAGATGAAAAATCCAATTCAACTTCTGGCCAACTCACTTGATACTCTTTAATTGCAGGCATTAGCCACTGAAAACATGAGTGACATTCAATCGCCATATGTAGCCTGCCGTGTAAATCTTCTTTCAAACTTGCAATGTCATATTCTGCTCGAGTCATTTTCGGTAAAACATCATCAGCCAGTTTTAATAAGATCTCACCTTCAGAGGTGAATTTTACTGGACGAGTTTTACGTAAAAAAACATGACTACCAAGACGGGTTTCAAAATCTTTTAACTGATGAGAGAGGGCTGATTGAGTAAGATGAAGCGCATTCGCTGTTGCTGTTAATGAGCCTGTATCACGCAGTGTGACTAAGGTTTTTAGGTGTTTTAATTCAATCATTATTATTCCTCAAGTTCCGTTTGAGTAAGTTTAATTACCTTCACAGTAAAGAGATTAAACCATAAAGTAAACATCTAGACGGCTAAATAATGTTAATTATTTTGATTGTAAATCTAACCGTATTGAAAAAAATTCATAATCAAAGTGAATATTTATCCGTTGTAGGACAAAAGAAAACGCGTCATTGTTTAGCCATCCAAACGTCTAAGGGAATTAGTGCAATGACAACAGAATTGAATAAAAAAACAGTAACTCACATTTTAGGTTACCCACGAGTAGGTGCTCAACGAGAGTTGAAATTTGCACAAGAAAAATACTGGCGTGGCGAGATTGAACAAAAAGAATTATTGGCAGTAGGCGGTGAGCTTCGTCAACGTCACTGGAAAGACCAATCTGCATCAGGGTTAGATTTTGTTACTGCGGGTGATTTCGCTTGGTACGATCATGTATTAACAACAAGCCTTCTTTTGGGCCATATACCTGCTCGTCATAATAAAGGCTTTCCTGATTTAGATACTTTATTTAGAGTTGGCCGTGGTCAATCACAAAACAGTTGTGGTTGTGGTGAAGCGGCATCAGATATGACGAAGTGGTTTAATACCAATTATCACTATATCGTTCCTGAATTTTCTAAAGACGATAAATTTACGGTCAGTTGGTCACAGTTGTTTGATGAAATTGCAGAAGCACAAAAGCAAGGTCACACTGTTAAACCAGTACTTCTTGGTCCATTAAGTTATTTGTGGTTGGGTAAGGAAGTGAATGATGATGAAGTGGAGCAAGGGTTTGATCGTTTAGCGTTACTTCCTCGCTTATTAACTGCTTATCAGGCTATTTTCTCAAAACTCTCAGCATTAGGAGTGGAGTGGGTACAAATTGATGAACCAATACTCGCGCTTGAATTACCAAAAGCATGGGCAGATTCATTCAAACTTGCTTACCAAGTGATTCAAAGTGATGTGAAATTACTATTAACGACGTATTTTGATGGCGTAGAGCATCATTTAGATAAGATCATTGAGTTAGCGGTAAATGGTTTACACATTGATATCTCTGCTGATCCTAAACAACTAGAAACAGTCGTGAATGCATTGCCAAAAGAATGGGTGCTGTCTGTTGGTGCAGTAAATGGTCGTAACGTCTGGCGTGCAGATTTAGAGCGTTTGCATGAAAAATTACAGCCAGTGAAAGCAAAACTAGGTGACAAATTATGGATTGCAAGTTCATGTTCGTTATTGCATAGCCCTGTAGATTTAGAGCAAGAAACGGAATTATCACAAGAAACAACTCAATGGTTTGCCTTTGCAAAACAAAAGCTAAAAGAAGTGACTTTGTTGGGGGACGCTCTAGATGGTAATCAAAACGCAATCTTAGCCTGTCATCAATACAGTCAACCACTGCGTGAGCGTGAGACGGCAGAGCACATTAATAAGCCAACGGTACAGCAACGTTTAGAGGCGATCACTCCGGCATTAGCAGAGCGAGCAGAAGGGTATTCAATTCGTGCGCAGCACCAAGCTGAAAAATTAGGTTTACCATTACTGCCAACAACAACGATTGGTTCATTCCCGCAAACGACTGATATTCGTCAGCAACGTAGTGCGTATCGTGCAGGTAAATTGAACGAACAAGATTATGTTGCAGCAATGAAAGGTCATATTGCCGATGCTGTTGAGCGTCAAGAGCGTTTAGATTTGGATGTGTTGGTGCATGGTGAAGCAGAGCGTAATGACATGGTTGAATACTTTGCGGAGAATCTAAATGGCTTCCAAGCAACACGATTTGGTTGGGTTCAAAGCTATGGCTCTCGCTGTGTTAAGCCGGCTATCGTGGTGGCAGATATTGAGCGTGAAGCTCCAATTACAGTCAATTGGACTCAATATGCACAGTCTCTAACAACCAAACAAATGAAAGGCATGCTAACAGGCCCTGTAACTATTCTTGGTTGGACGTTCCCACGTGAAGACATTACTCGTAAAGAAATTGCACAACAATTAGCATTGGTATTGCGTGATGAGGTCTCTGATCTGCAGCAAGCAGGCATTAATATTATTCAAATTGATGAGCCAGCGATTCGCGAAGGATTGCCGATTAAAAAGAGCGATCAGAAAGCGTATTTAGAGTGGGCAGTAGAAGCGTTTAAGATCTCAGCGGCAAGTGCGAAATCAGAAACTCAAATTCATACTCACATGTGTTACAGCGAGTTTAATGAGATTATAGAATCAGTAGCGGCGCTTGATGCAGATGTCATTACTATTGAAACCTCTCGTTCAAATATGGAATTGCTTAAAGCGTTTGAAGATTTCAATTATCCAAACGAAATTGGTCCTGGTGTTTATGACATTCACTCACCAAATATTCCAAGTGAAGAGTGGATTATTGATTTAATTGAAACCGCAGCAGCAAAAGTGCCAGTTGAGCGTTTATGGGTGAACCCAGATTGTGGCTTGAAAACACGTAATTGGAAAGAAACGGAAGCCGCATTAGAAAACATGGTAAAGGCAGCGAAAGCATTACGTAAAAAATTACAGGTAAATGCCGCTTAAGTTGATCTTGTATTAGTGTTCATTCACGCTAAACGAATAAAGCGAAACCTTTTCATTTAAGGGTTTCGCTTTTTTATTTATTAGAATTAACGAGTTGTGATCCAAAGTGCATGGATCATGCCTGGGAACCAGAAGAGAATAGTAAGAACGATATTTATTAAGAAATCTTTCCCTGCACCTTTTGCGAAAAAAACACCAATAGGGGGGAGTAAAACACAAAGAATAATGAGAACGAGTTTGTTCATAAGTGGGTCCTTTTACTTGTTAATAAAATGTAGATATTTATCTATTATGAATCGGAATATTTATATATCAACAAGCTATTTGTTTTTTGACAAAAAGTATCTTAAATCAGACGATATAAAAAATAGAGACTGCGTTTGATCGCAAATTTATATTAATCATGTCTAGTTTAGAAATGAACGTGGGTTTTATGGTGTAGAGTAATTACTCTTACTATCATCTATTCAATCAATGATTTAGTCACATTTTGTTACTGCATGTCAGGTTTCTGTCCGACTACTTCTTTGTGAGTATTCATTGGTGATGTAGGATGGTATAGTCTGAATCAATGTCTTTTCTAATTAAGTAGAGTGAATGTCTAATTCTTTGTTATTTCATAGAACCTATGAACATGAATCAAGCGCCAAATGGGTTGTGTTTGTTCATGGTGCAGGGGGAAGTTCAACAACCTGGTTTAAACAGATCGCCGCTTTTAGAAAGAACTTTAACGTCTTACTTATTGATTTACGTGGGCATGGTCGTTCAAACCATTTCTCTCAGATTAAAGAGTTCATTAATAAGCAATACTCTTTTAAAGTCGTAAGCCAAGATATTATTGATGTACTTGATCACTTAAATATCAAATCAGCCCACTTCGTTGGAATGTCACTTGGTACGATCATCATTCGCAACTTAGCTGAATTGGCTCAAGATAGAGTAAGCTCTATGGTCTTGGCTGGCGCGATTACTCGTTTTAATTTTCGTTCTCAGTTTTTAATTAAAATGGGTGACATGACGAAAAACATCATGCCTTACATGTGGCTGTATAAATTGTTTTCTTATGTCGTAATGCCACAAAAAAGTCAGAAAGAATCACGTCATATTTTCACAAGAGAAGCAAAAAAATTATGCCAGAAAGAGTTTAAACGTTGGTTTAAATTGGCGGCTGATGTGAACCCATTGATGCGATATTTTAAAGATAAAGAATTAGCGATCCCAACATTGTATGTGATGGGAGCAAATGACTATTTATTTATGAAGCCAGTAGAAGAAATGGTCGCAGTACATAAATACAGTCAATTGTTACAGATCCCAGAATGCGGGCATGTGTGTAATATTGATAGGCCAAAAGAGTTTAATAAATACGCGATTGATTTTATTTCGGCTCAATAGAATAATCAGAATTGAATATAAAAACGGCGATCATCATGATCGCCGTTTTTGTTTCTTTTTTCTGTAAAATTAAAGGATCACGGTTTTGTTACCATAGACAAAAACATGGTCATTTAATACTTTCGTTAATGCTTTACTTAGTACCGATTTCTCTACATCACGACCAGCCATTGCCATGTCTTCAGCGCTGAAGTTATGATCAATAGGGATAACATCTTGTTTTATGATCGGACCTTCGTCTAAATTATTGGTTACAAAGTGCGCAGTTGCGCCTATGATCTTTACACCGCGATCATAGGCTTGCTGATAAGGTTTTGCTCCAATGAATGCAGGCAAGAAGCTGTGGTGGATGTTGATGATTCTTTTTGGAAATTGCTCGACAAATTCAGGCGTCAGTACTCTCATATATTTTGCTAATACAATATATTCCGGTTCATATGAATGAATAATGTTAAGCATCTTGTCTTCATGTTCACCACGCGATAAGCCTTGGTGACAAACATGATGAAATGGAATATCGAACTTTTCTATTAATCCACCTAGTGTGTCATGGTTACCAATGACTGCTGCAATCTCAATATTCATCGCACCTGAGTAGGCTTTAATTAGAATATCACCAATACAGTGCGCTTCTTTAGTGACGAGAATAACGACTTTCTTTTTTGGTTCTAATACTAATTTTCGTTGGCTGCCTTCTGGCAACGCTTGGTCTATATCAAGTAAGAATGTTTCGTCATTAAAGATCCCTTCAAGTTCAGTTCTCATGAAAAACTGGCCAGTCACGTTATCAACGTATTCATTATTATGAATAATATTCAGTTGATGTTTGTAACAAATGTTCGTTATTTTGGCGATTAGCCCACGAGAATCAGGGCAATCCGTTAGTAATATTTTCTTTTCCATTTTATCTCTCGTGTTTACAAAGTATGTTAAAAAATGTGGTCTACTTATGGTTGTACCGAGAAAAGAAGAGTACGTAAAGTATTTTTCGTGCTGTAAAATCAAAAATATAAATAACTTAGCGTTTGAATTTAAAGCTTAAGTTTAATTCGGCGGCATAATAAAAATTTAGGAAGAAACTTAACGTTTAGTTTCTTCTTAAATCTTGGCATAATCCCATCTTATTTTAATAATTACGATGAATGTAGGTTGATATGATTGCCAAGATTTTTTCTTCTTCAGGCGCGTTAGGTAAAGCTATTCCTGGTTTCCAACCTCGTCAACCTCAACTCGATATGGCTCATGCAGTTCATGACGCGATTAAAAACAGCACTCAACTTGTTGTTGAGGCAGGTACGGGTACAGGTAAAACTTTTGCTTATCTTGTTCCAGCCCTGATTAGTGGTAAAAAAACCATTATTAGTACTGGTTCAAAAAACTTACAAGAGCAGCTTTTTCATCGTGATTTACCTTTAATGACATCCTCGCTTGGTTTTTATGGGCAAGTTGCTTTGTTAAAAGGGCGTTCCAATTACCTTTGTCCTGAGCGTTTAAATCAACAACTAATTGAAAGCCATACTCCTCAGGCTAACCCAGAATTATTGACGCAATTAGTTAAGGTTCGTTCTTGGTCATCAGAAACTAAAACGGGTGATCTTGGTGACTGCACAGCGATCGCGGAAGACAGTCCAATTATTCCTTCAATAACGTCTACTAATGACAATTGTTTAGGTAAAGATTGCCCAAGTTTTGATGAATGTTTTGTGGTTAAAGCGCGTAAAAAAGCGATGGATGCAGATATCGTAGTTGTTAACCACCATCTATTTCTGGCTGATTTAGCGATTAAAGAAACGGGCTTTGGTGAGTTAATTCCTGAGGCTGATATTTTCATTTTCGATGAAGCACATCAATTGCCTGATATTGCGAGCCAATATTTTGGTCAGAACCTTTCTAGTCGTCAATTGACGGAGTTAGCCAAAGATATTGAAATTGGTTATCGCACGGAAGCTAAAGATATGCGTCAACTACAAAAAGTAGCGGAACGTTTGGCTGGTGCCGCGATGGATCTTCGCATTATTTTAGGTGATACCAGTTTTCGTGGTAATTGGCGTGAAGCAATTAAATCACAAGCAGTTCAACGTGAAATCGTACGAATTAATGATGCGTTTGAATTAGCTCATGATGTATTGAAGTTAGCATTAGGTCGCAGCCAGTTATTAGACGCTGCTTTTGACCGTTGTGCATTATTAAAAAATCGTTTAGAACGAGTATGTGATACGACAATTAGTGGCTACTCATATTGGTATGAATGTACTCCTCGTCATTTTAGTTTGAACATTACGCCATTATCAGTGGCTGATAAATTTAAAGAACATTTGGCTGATAAAAAGGGCGCTTGGATATTTACGTCAGCGACCTTAGCTGTAAATGATGATTTTTCACATTTTACCCAACGTTTAGGGTTATCTCCTAAGAAACAGTTTACGTTACCCAGTCCATTTGATTATCAAACTCAAGCGTTATTGTGTGTGCCTAGATTTTTGCCTGAACCAAACAGTTACGGAATTGCAGATAAGCTCGTTGAATTACTACAACCTGTAATTAAACAGAATAATGGGCGTTGTTTTTTCTTGTGTACGTCACATCAAATGATGCGTGATTTGGCAGAGAAATTTAGAGAAACACTTGATTTACCTATTTTGGTACAAGGAGAAACCACAAAACAACAATTGTTGTCTGAGTTTATGGAATTAGGTAATGCATTATTAGTTGCAACCGGCGCTTTTTGGGAAGGTATCGATGTTAGAGGTGATACGCTAAGCTGTGTTATCATTGATAAACTTCCTTTTACCGCACCTGATGATCCGCTGTTAAAGGCGCGTATAGAAGATTGCCAGCTGAATGGTGGTGATGCTTTTTCACAAGTGCAAATTCCGGATGCTGTGATTACCTTAAAACAAGGTGTCGGTCGACTTATCCGAGATACAAAAGATAAAGGGGTATTGGTGATTTGTGATAATCGTTTGGTAACAAGACCTTATGGTTCGATATTTTTACAAAGTTTACCACCAATACCACGAACACGAGATTTACGTAATGTGTCTGAATTTTTAGCGAAAACCAATCAGACCAATGAAAATGAATCAGAAAAACAAGAAGCAATTTTAGAAGATTGAGGCATTAATGAGCGTAAAAATTTTAGCGGTAGATACCGCCACTGAAAACTGTTCTGTTACATTGATTGTTGATGGAAAAGTCTATTCTCGACGTGCAGTGGCACCGCGTGAGCATACTATTAAAGTACTTCCTTTTGTTGATGAAGTATTAAAAGAAGCCGGTGTGCGCTTACAAGAGTTAGATGCATTAGCATTTGGTCAAGGCCCAGGTAGCTTTACAGGGGTTCGTATCGGTATTGGTATCGTTCAAGGTTTGGCGTTTGGTGCCGATTTACCTATGATAGGTATTTCCACATTAGAAGCAATGGCACAAGCGGGTTACCGAGTACATGGTGCAACACAAGTCGTAGCCGCGATTGATGCACGTATGAGTGAAGTATACTTTGGTATGTACCAACGTAATGATGATGGTACTTGGGCTTATAATGTCGCTGAAACGGTGTCTGCTCCTGAAGGGCTTGCAACGTATTTACCTGAACAGTCCGGTGAATGGTTAACGGTCGGAACGGGTTGGGATGCTTACACTGAGGCATTGGCTGAATTACCACTAATTCGTAAAGCATCGGATGTGCTTTATCCTGATGCAGAAGATATGGCGTTACTTGCACAGCAAAAGTTTGAACAAGGCTTGGCACTGCCAGCAGAAGAATCTGCACCTGTTTACGTTCGTGATACCGTGACATGGAAAAAACTTCCAGGTCGTGAATAATAGATAAAATGAATGGGGATATTGTTCCCCATTTTTTAATGAATAAAGAAAGGTCACTATGGTCTCAATTCATGGGCTACCACCGGCATTAGTACCGAATAAAAAGGTAAAAAAGCAGCAAGCCGTTGGAAATAAAAATCAGGTTAATAAAGCCAGTGGCAGTAAAGCCATGGTTGCTCAACCATCCAAAGTGACGACTGCGATAACCAATCAAGTAAAGCAGCTTAATGCATCTGAATACGTTAATTCTCGTATTCATTATGATTTACCAGAAGGTGGAAATCGTAAAGCGATGGAAGAGTACATGGACATTATGTTGCAAAAACGCAAAGAGGAACTTGCACAGCTCGTTGGTGTCGATCTGTATATCTAAAAATTAAATTTAAATTAAGGATATTTATGAAATCTTCATTATTATTTCTTTGTGTTTTATTTCTTGCTGGTTGCAGCTCCCTTCCTAAAGAATTAGCTTCGTCTCAGACTACTACGCTAATTGAATATGATGCTTTTGTTACTGCAGCCAAAAAGGATGAAACTGCCGAAGTTCGCTTAGGTGGTGTTATTGCTCGCATTGATAACCTAAAAGACACAACTCGCATTGAAATTGTTAATCTCCCTATTTCTTCATCGGGTAAACCGGACCTCTCTCAAAAGCCAAATGGGCGTTTTGTTGTCTATCTCAATGGTTTTGTCGATCCTGTTACTTATTCTGTCGGTCGATTAGTGACGGTGTTAGGTCTGTCAACGGGTATTGAGGAGGCAAATGTTGGAGAGTTTCTGTATCCATTTCCTGTGATAAAAGCCTCAGCCTTGCACTTATGGCAAATTCAAGAGTATGTGATTAGTAATGACATAAACATGAGTTACATGCCTTGTACTGGTGCTCGTTGTCTTCACCAACGCAGTATTGAAAGCCGACGTGGTAAAGTCGTACAAGAAGTGAAATAAGCTAAGATGCCTTTATTTCAAGAATCTACGTTTACGCTCCACCATGGCACGATTGCTGTGATGGAGATTAAACCAAACGACATTGAGCAAACATTAGTGCTTCTACATGGTTGGCAAGATAATGCAGCGACGTTTAAAACTACAATGGAAGCGTATGCAAAACACCACCCTCACCACCACTTAATTGCTGTTGATTGGTTTGGGCATGGGTTATCAGATCATAAAGGAAATGATAACTTTTATCATTTTTTTGATTATGTTGACGATCTTCATCAAATCATATTGCACATTAAATTAGAAAAAGTGGTTTTAATCGGACACTCTTTAGGGGCTTTAATTGCCAGCGCTTACTGTGCAGTTTTTCCTGAAAAAGTATCTGCATTGATGATGATTGAAGCATTAGGTCCATTGAGTGAAGAAGAGGATGAGATTACCAATAGGCTTCGTCAAGGGATTTTAAGTCGTCAGCGCTATCGTAATAAGCCTCAACGGACATTAAAAGATAGCCAGTCGGCAGTTGAATTACGTTCTAAAGTGAATCAACTTCCTGAGTCTTTGATTGAGCCGATGGTACTTCGTTCGCTCGTATCAAAAGATAATCATGTGCAATGGACTACGGATGCTAAAGTAAAATGCGACTCCTTGTATCGAATGAGTGAGAACCATGCTTTATCATTACTTTCTAAAATAGAATGCCCTGTAATCGCAGTTATCGGTAATGATGGTTATGATCATTTAAAGCAAAAATCTCATCGTTATGGTTATATTTCAGGTTTTCAATGTTATCAAGTTGATGGTGGTCATCATTGTCATTTAGAGCAGCCAGAGAAAATTAGTACTTACATCGGCGTTCTTGTTAACAGAATTTACACATAACTGCTTCACATATTTAAAAAAAGACCTTGTTTGTGGTCAAATAACGAACGAATAGATAATAGGTAATAAAATTAGTTGACTATACTTGTAGAGTAAATAGTCTACTCGTTAAAAGTGATAACGATCACTGTTTTGATTATTGCTAACAGAGTAATAAATCGTATATAGAATAGGAGAAAAGCGTGGATAAAGTTTGGCTTTCACGTTACCCAGAAGACGTACCAGCAGAAATTAACCCAGATCAATACAGCTCATTAGTTGATATGTTTGAGCAATCGGTTCATAAATATGCCGATCAACCTGCATTTATTAACATGGGTTCAGTCATGACATTTCGTAAGTTAGAAGAGCGCAGTCGTGCTTTTGCTGCTTACTTGCAAAATGAACTGAAACTGAAAAAAGGCGACCGAGTTGCTTTAATGATGCCAAACCTACTGCAATACCCAATTGCATTATTTGGTGTGCTGCGTGCAGGTATGGTAGCGGTAAATGTTAACCCACTTTATACTCCGCGTGAGTTAGAGCATCAATTAACAGACTCAGGTGCTGCGGCAATTGTTATTGTGTCGAACTTCGCTAGTACGCTAGAAGAGATTGTAGATAATACGCCAGTAAAACATGTAATTTTAACTAACTTAGGTGAACAACTTCCTCGTGCAAAAGGCACAATTGTTAACTTCGTTGTTAAGTACGTGAAAAAAATGGTGCCAAAATACGACCTGCCTGATGCAACATCAATGCGTAATGCATTACGTAGAGGTCGTAGAATGCAGTACATCAAGCCATTTATTGATAGTCAAGACTTAGCCTTCCTTCAATATACCGGCGGTACTACAGGCGTAGCAAAAGGCGCAATGCTGACTCATCGTAATATGATTGCTAACGTAATGCAGGCGAAAGGCGCTTATGGTCCAGTTTTAACTGAAGGCCGTGAGCTGATTGTTACCGCATTACCGCTTTATCATGTATTTGCGTTAACCGTAAACTGCTTATTGTTTATAGAAATGGGCGGAAGAAATTTATTAATCACGAACCCTCGTGATATTCCTGGTTTTATTAAAGAGCTACAGAAATACCCATTTACGGCTATTACTGGTGTAAATACGTTATTTAATGCACTCGTGAATAACGAAGATTTCCATGAATTAGATTTCAGCAATCTTCGCTTATCTGTGGGTGGTGGTATGGCTGTGCAGCGTGTAGTTGCCGAAAAATGGCAACAGCACACGGGTTGTTATTTATTAGAAGGCTACGGTTTAACAGAGTGCTCACCACTGGTTGCTGCCTATCCCCATAATCTAACGTCATACAATGGTTCTATTGGCTTACCGGTTCCATCAACTGAAGTTCGAATGGTTGATGATGAAGGAAATGTCGTCGCAAATGATCAAGTGGGAGAACTTCAAGTTCGTGGCCCTCAAGTCATGAAAGGCTACTGGAATCGTTCTGAAGCAACAAAAGATATGATCACAGAAGATGGTTGGGTAAGCACCGGCGACATCGTTAAATTTGATGATGAAGGCTTCCTACATATCGTCGATCGTAAAAAAGACATGATTCTGGTATCAGGCTTTAACGTATACCCAAATGAGATTGAAGATGTTGTTGCTCTGCACGGTAAAGTGTTAGAAGTTGCTGCAGTCGGTAAACCACACCCAACGTCTGGTGAAGTGGTTCGAATTTGTGTCGTTAAGCGCGATCCAAGCCTTACTAAAGATGAGCTTATCGCTCACTGCCGTAAACATCTAACAGGGTATAAAATCCCACGCATTGTTGAGTTCAGAGATGATCTTCCAAAAACAAACGTAGGTAAAATTTTACGTCGTGAGCTGCGTGATGAATATAAAGCAGAAGAAAACGCGTAATTTGGTTACAATGTAAAAACACGATAAATGCCAGCTTAATCGCTGGCATTATTTTTATAATAAGTAAAAATAATAGAGACAAGATAGCTTAGTTTTTCGAGGTTAAGCTATCTTGCCTTATCAGTTATTAAGGAAGAATAGTGGAATTTGAAATAGTGACGCACAGCCAGCGTTTAGCTGAGATCTGTCAGCAAGCAAGTCATAAACCTTTTCTAATGTTAGATACTGAGTTTGTACGTACGAGAACCTTGTATGCACGCTTAGGCCTGATCCAAATGTTTGATGGTGAAACGTTAGCACTGGTTGACCCTGTTGAGATAGATGACTTAACACCACTTTGGGACATACTGAAGGATGAAAGCGTAACTAAAGTGCTTCATGCTTGTGGTGAAGATTTAGAAGTATTTCAACATTACGCGGGCTGTATGCCAACACCAATGATTGATACTCAAATCATGGCCGCATTTTTAGGTTACGGCCTATCAACGGGTTTTGCGAAATTAGTATCAGATTATTTAGGGGTAGACCTTGATAAAGGAGAATCTCGAACTGATTGGATGGCTCGTCCTTTGTCGGATAAACAACTTAATTATGCAGCAGCAGACGTACATTACTTGTTGCCGTTATTTGAAAAGCTACAAGCAGAATTAGCTCAGACAGAGTGGACTGACGCAGCATACCAAGAGTCGACTCTTGCGGTAAGAAAACGTGAAAAGCAACCTGATGCAGAGCAAGCGTATCGAGATATAAAGAATGCGTGGCAACTGAATCCTAAGCAATTAGCAATCTTAAAAATGGCAGCTAAATGGCGTTTAGAAGAAGCAAGAAAGCGTGACTTAGCTGTAAACTTCGTGGTTCAAGAATTAAACCTATGGAAATTAGCCCGTTTTGGACTTCGCAGTAAAGAGCAAATGCTAAAAGAAGAGTTCGATTCAAGAGAAGTACAACGTCATGGTGGGAAGTTACTACGTTTTACTTATTTAGCTGATGATCTTTCTGCTGATGAGTATCCAGAAGTGATTACACGCCTAATGGATTACCCTGGTTACAAACAAATATTTAAGTTGTTAAAAGATGAAGTGAAAGAGGCTTCAGAAGAATCGGGTCTAATGCCTGAGTTTTTAGCGTCTAAAAAACAATTAAATCAGTTGTTATCTTGGAAATGGAAAAAAGGGTGTGCACCAGAATGCAGACCAGACGTTGTTCAAGGCTGGCGTGGTAAATTATTAGAAGATCGTTTTATGTCAGTTCTCGATAAATAGAACGAGTATCTGTTTTGATCAAAAAAGGGTGACTACGATAGTCACCCTTTTTTATATGAGATATCAATCATGGAGATTAATGGTCATCTTCTGGTAGAGTCACATTCAGTTCTAGTACTGATAAGTCTTCTTCTTTTTGTTCAAGAGACACTGTCACCATATCAGGACTTACGTTTACATATTTACTGATCACTTTAAGAATATCTTCTTTTAGCTGTGGTAAATATGATGGAGCAGGTCCGCCATTACGACGTTCTGCAACGATGATCTGTAGCCTTTCCTTCGCTATGTTAGCAGTGGCTTTTTTTTGTGGTCTGAAAAACTCTAGCAGTGCCATGCTTAACCTCCAAATAGTCGTTTAAAGATACCTTTCTTCTCTTCTTCTAAGAAGCGGAACGAAACTTCCTTGCCTAACAGACGGTCAACTGCATCTTGGTATGCAGAGCCTGCGTTTGATTCTTCGTCAAAAATTACTGGTACACCTTTGTTTGATGCATTCAATACTGATTGGCTTTCTGGAATAACACCCAATAGAGGGATATTTAGAATCTCTTCAACATCACCCACACTTAACATTTCGCCCTGATTTACACGTATTGGGCAATAGCGAGTTAATAATAGGTGTTGTTTTACTGGCTCTAAAGCTTCTTCTGAACGGTGAGATTTAGAGTCTAAAATACCTAATATACGGTCAGAATCTCGAACTGAAGATACTTCGGGATTGGTTGTGATAATCGCTTCATCCGCAAAATATAATGCCATTAATGCGCCAGCTTCAATACCCGCTGGAGAATCACAAATAATGAAATCAAAATTCATTGCGATAAGTTCGTCAAGAACACGACGTACACCTTCTTTCGTTAGTGCATCTTTATCACGAGTTTGAGAAGCGGGAAGGATAAATAAATTACCTACACGCTTATCTTTAATAAGAGCTTGGTTTAATGTTGCTTCGCCATTGATTACGTTTACAAAATCATAAACAACGCGGCGTTCACAACCCATGATTAAATCAAGGTTACGTAAACCAATATCAAAATCGATTACAGCGGTTTTATTGCCAGCCAGCGCAAGACCGGATGCAATAGCAGAACTAGAAGTAGTTTTACCTACGCCGCCCTTGCCTGAAGTCACAACGACAATACGTGCCATTTTTATTATTCCTTTTATGTTGTGCTATAACGTGAGGGTATCGATCTGAATACGGTCGTCAACCATAGTGATCATGACATTTTGATGCCAATACTCTTTGTCAATTTGGTCGCTTAACCAATAATTACCCGCAATGGAAATTAGTTCAGCTTGTAAGTTTTTACAGAAGACTTTTGCTTCCGTTTGTCCACTTGCACCAGCAATTGCTCTGCCACGCAAGGTTCCATGTATATGTATACTACCATCAGCAATAACTTCAGCCCCAGGACTGACATGGTTTAAAACCACAAGATCTGCATCTTTTGCATATACTTGTTGCCCTGAACGAATTGGTGTTTTAATTACCATCGTTGGTCGCATACTGGCTTTTTGTGTTACCTGCTGGGGCGTAAAAGAAGTCATTACAGCAAAACCAGCGGCTGTTGCTTGAGCCTGTTTTTTTTTGTCTTTGCAGCCTGTGATCCCTACAGGGATCATTCCAGTGCGCTCGACACCAGATTTCAGTTCAACAAAGTTAATTTCATTTGATACATTTTCAATATTGACGACAACCGGAGCAGAAGCAAAAAATGAAGGGGCTTGAGCCACTTTTTCTTCCAGCATACTGAGTGCTTTTTCGATGTCATCATTAGGTAAATGTAATACTGAAAGGGTGAAATTACTGCCCTTTAAATCGGCTGTTTTTGTCATGCTATACTGTATCTTGATAAATTTAATACCACAAATCTGATACCATGTTATAGTCAGTTTGACCGCACAGCAAGTTATCTTATTGTCTTAAGTCTACTTTTTAGCAAGGCTCTCATCAAATAGACATTGATTGAATGTGTTAAGTTGAGAGTAAGTTCAATCCTTTCAAAAATAGGTTATAAAATGTTCTGTTCAATTTATAAAAGTACCAAAAAGCAAGGTGCTTATCTTTATATTGAGAAAAAAGATGACTTTTCTCCAGTACCTAAAGAATTAATGGGTATGTTCGGTACTCCAACTATGGTTATGGTGGTAAATTTAGCTGGTAGGACATTAGCTTCTGTTGATGTCGAAAAAGTTAAAGCTTCAATAAAACAAGAAGGTTTCTTTTTACAACTTCCACCACCGCCAGAAAATTTACTTGAAAAATATAAACAAGATAAAGCGGCACGAAAAAAAGAGAGTCAATGATAATGAAGAAAAAATTACTGCTAGGGATAGTCAGTTTGCTCATGGCAACATCAGCTACAGCAAATACTCCGGAAGGGGAGTTTCAGGATTATATTGTAGAATTAAAAAATGAAGCGAGAGAGTTAGGAATTTCAGAACCAATTCTTGAGCGTGCATTTAAAGATATTGCATTCAAAGAAAAAGCGGTCAAGTCAGATCGAAACCAACCAGAAAAAAAATTAACGCTAGATGAGTACATTCCACGAGCTGTGCCGAAATGGAAAATCAAACAAGCGAACGATTTATATCAAAAACACCATGAAGAATTAGAACGTATTGGAAAAGAATACGGTGTTCAGCCTCGTTTTATTGTTGCGTTATGGGGCGTTGAAAGTAACTTCGGTAAGTTGACTGGTGGTTATAATGTGATCGAAGCATTGACGACGTTAGCTTATGACGGCCGTCGTGAAGAATTCTTCAAAAAACAAACCATGGCAGCATTAACTATTTTAGAGCAAGGGCATATCATGCCTGAAAATATGAAAGGTTCTTGGGCTGGAGCGATGGGCCAATGTCAGTTTATGCCAACCTCGTTTTTAGCTTATGCGGTTGATGGTAATGACGATGGACGTAAAGATATTTGGACGACTGAGGCTGATGTATTTGCTTCTGCTGCTAACTACTTAAAACAGGTTGGTTGGGATGATACTTATACCTGGGGTCGTCAAGTTCAGCTTCCTGAATCATTGGATGCAGAGAGCCTAAAAGGACTATCTGAAGAAAAAGGTAAGACATTAGCACAGTGGCAAGAACTTGGTGTTCGTCGCCTGACTGGTAAAGCGTTACCTGATGTAGATATCGAAGCATGGTTAGTGCAACCAGATGATAAAGATGGTCGTGCGTATCTTGTTTACAATAACTACCAAGTATTAATGGACTGGAACCGTTCGCATTACTTTGCATTAGCGGTGAGTCATTTAGCTGATTCTATTAAGTAACAGAGCAGGGTTCAGATCGCTTCGCTCAAAGGATTCAGGGGAGTTTGTTGTGAGTTTATCGCTTACAAAGAACCCCTGAAACCTGAAAAGGAGCTGGCGACCGACCTAGTCCCTGCTCTTACTTTCTCTTAAATATCCAACGGCTTTCCTTTCAACAACCTTCTCACCCACAATCTTCCTGGGTGCAATCCTTCAAGTACTGAATTTGGTAGCGGAATTGGATCGCCCATGATCTGTGATGCTAAGGTTTCTGCCAATAGTGGCGCAGAGCTTAATCCCCTTGAACCTAATGTCAGCATACAGAATAGGCCTTTATAGACAGGAATGTCTTTAGCTTCACGTAACCAGTGGCGTTTTTTATAGATATATTTGTACTCTTCTTGCATATCCTCAAAACGAACCACATTGCCAAGAAATGGCAGATGATCACGACTGGCGCAGCGAATACCGACACGAGCGTGATTGTCAGACGTATTAGCCTCTTTCACCCAAGCTTCATTAGGAATACATTTCTGTAATCGTTCACCATTTTCAATTTGATCTGATTTTTTAAACGCTAAATCTAAATCACGACGATCGTAACTTGCGCCAATGCAATGGCTTTGATTTTTGCTGTTTTCAGGCGTTAAATAACCGTCATAACACAACACTGTGTTTAGTTTTTTTAGTGATGCCGTAGTAGGGATGTGACTCACTTGGCCTCGAACCGGTGTGGCTGGAATATCTTTTGTCTGTTCGAAATCAGTAAATTTATGGCCATTAGCAACCACAACTGCTTGATGTCGATTTATTTTCTCACCAAGAATAACGGTCCATTGCTTATCGTCAGTTTGAATTAATTGCGTCACTTCAGCATTATTATGCAGCGTAAACAGTGGGTTTTCTGATAAATGAGTAAAGAGCCCACGAGTTAACTGTTTTGGACATAACCAGCCCCCAAGAGGGTAATGAACGCTCTCCATATTGATGGGTAGGCCAACGTGGTGGTTTGTTTCTTCTTTGCTAAATGCGGTGACGAGTTCATTGGGAAACTGAGCAGTTAGCATTTTATTTAATTTATTTTCTGATTTTTCATCCCATTTAAGTTGGGTTACGCCGCACCAATCGTGATCAAATTCCACGTCTTTGGCTGCTTGGTCGATGAATTGACGAGCAAAAATAAAGCCGGGAGCAAAGAATCGTGATAATGAATTAAACTTCTCATTAAGTAATGGATATACAGCCCCTTGCTGATTGCCAGAAGCCCCTTGTGCTGCTTTATTATCTTTACAATAAACGGTTACATTCACACCACGGCGAAGTAATGTTGTCGCCAATGCTGCACTCGCAACACCGCCGCCTACAATGGCCACATCTGTGATATTTTCTGGTGTCGAGCGGGCATACCAAACTGCGTGATTCGCCTTGGTTTTGCGCTCCGCTAATGTACCTGCAATCATGTCTCTTTTATGAGCAAATCCTTTGACTTTTTTCATATCAAAGCCTGCTTCAATCAAGCCTCGACGAACAAAACCCGCGGCAGTGAAAGTAGCACAAGTACAGCCTTCTTTAGCAAGGCTTGCCATATTATTAAAAAGATTTTGATTCCACATCTCAGGGTTTTTACTTGGTGCAAAACCATCTAAAAACCAAGCGTCGATGACACCAGAATCACCCATCCAAATTTGTGGCATACAGTCTTTGATGTCACCAAACCAAAGATCGAGTGTTATCAGGCCATCTTCTAATACTAATCGATGACAATCTGGAACGGCAGCAGGATAATGTTCTTGCAGTTGCTCGGCTAGCTCGGCTAATTCAGGCCATGATTGGTGAGCCTTAATGAGATCGGCTTTAGT
Organism: Aliivibrio sp. 1S128; assembly: GCF_001691065.1. Classification (NCBI taxonomy): domain Bacteria; kingdom Pseudomonadati; phylum Pseudomonadota; class Gammaproteobacteria; order Vibrionales; family Vibrionaceae; genus Aliivibrio; species Aliivibrio sp. 1S128. The sequence continues at coordinate 169,811 of NZ_MAJV01000091.1, forward strand.
GACGGGAAACTTTTCAAAACTGACAAAATGAAGTTCTTTAAGTGCAGCGTCTGGATTTTGTTCTCTAAATGTTTTAAACCATTGCCACACGGCAAGGAAATTTAACCCAGTACCAAATCCCGTTTCACCAATCACAAAGCGACGTTGGTCATATTCTTGCCATCTTTGAGGTAGATGATTTTGCTGTAAGAAGACGTATCGTGTCTCTTCTAATCCATTATCATTAGAAAAATAGACATCATCAAAGTCATTTGAGACGGGGGTTCCAGACTCATTCCAATCAAGGATTGCATTAGTGATGCTGTTTTGTGGTAAAATGTAATTTCGTGACATAAATTAGTACCATTAAAGATAATCTACGTCGGATTTTAACGACTTATAGGAAAGCTGACCACTTTGTTGTGCTATCTTCGCTATTATCTACCAAGATTTATGACTTATTAGGAAAGAATCATGAAAAGAGCCGTAATTACAGGCATGGGCATTGTATCAAGTATCGGTAACAATGCAGAAGAAGTATTAGAGTCTCTGAAAGCTGGTAAATCAGGCATTAACTTCTCTGAGCAGTTCGCTGAAAAGGGTCTGCGCAGTAATGTTTGGGGCGATTTGAAAATGAACCCGGCTGACCACATCGATCGCAAAAAAATGCGTTTCATGGGTGATGCGGCTGCATTTGCTTACATCTCAATGGAGCAAGCAGTAGCAGATTCTGGCTTAACAGAAGATCAAGTTTCAAATGACCGTACAGGTATTGTTGCAGGTTCTGGTGGTGCATCATCACTTAACCAAGTTAATGCAGTGGATATCTTGCGTGAAAAAGGCGTTAAGCGTGTTGGTCCATACATGGTTCCACGTACAATGGCGTCAACGGTTTCTGCATGTCTTGCAACGCCGTTTAAAATTCGTGGTGTTAACTACTCAATGAGTTCTGCATGTGCAACTTCTGCACACTGTATTGGTCACGCGGTAGAGCTTATTCAACTAGGCAAACAAGACGTAATGTTTGCTGGTGGTGGTGAAGAGCTAGATTGGTCATTAACGATGATGTTTGATGCAATGGGCGCACTATCATCAAAATACAATGACACACCAGAAAAAGCATCTCGTACTTACGATGCAGACCGTGACGGTTTCGTTATCTCTGGTGGCGGCGGTATGGTTGTTATCGAAGAACTTGAACATGCACTTGCTCGTGGCGCTAAAATTTACGGTGAAATCGTAGGTTACGGTGCAACATCTGATGGCTACGACATGGTAGCACCATCAGGCGAAGGCGCAGTTCGTTGTATGAAAATGGCAATGCAAAACGTAGACAGCGTAGATTACGTGAACACTCACGGTACATCTACTCCTGTTGGTGATGCAAAAGAGTTAGGCGCTATCCAAGAAGTATTTGGAGCGAACAGCCCAGCAATTTCTGCAACTAAAGCAATGACTGGTCACGCACTAGGTGCGGCTGGCGTTCATGAAGCTATTTACTCAACATTAATGCTAGAGCACGGTTTTATCGCGCCAAGCATCAATATTGAAACCTTAGATCCAGCAGCTGAAGGTCTTGATATCGTTACTGAAAAACGAGATCAAAAACTAACAACAGTTATGTCTAACAGTTTTGGCTTTGGTGGCACAAATGCGACGCTAGTAATTAAGAAATACGAAGCGTAATATTTGCGTAAAGCATAAGTAATAAAAACCCAGTTAATTCAATTGACTGGGTTTTTTTATATCTATTTTTTATGACGATACTGATGTTGCTTAATAGATCGCAGTGATACACTGAATTTACAAACCTAAAAGACAGATATTAAAAATGAAAATATTGATTGATGAAAATATGCCTTATGCGATTGAATTATTCAGTGAATTAGGTGAGGTCATTGCAAAATCGGGTAGGACCTTAACCGCAGATGATTTAATTGATGTTGATGCGTTAATGATCCGCTCCGTTACTAAAGTAAATGCTGAACTAATATCTAAAGCAAATAAATTAAAATTTGTTGGTACAGCAACCGCAGGCATGGATCATGTTGACCAAGTATTACTCAAGAAAAGAGGAATATTTTTTACTGCTGCGCCTGGTTGTAACAAAGTTGGCGTTGCGGAGTATGTATTAAGCTGCATTATGGTATTAGCCCAACAACATGGTTTTTCTATCTTTGATAAAACGTTTGGGATTGTAGGAGCAGGACAGGTTGGTTCTTATCTTGCTAAATGTTTAGATGCATTAAATATTTCTTACTTGCTAAATGATCCTATTAAAGAGCAAGAAGGTGATACGCGTTCATTTGTACCTTTAGGTGAATTATTAGAAAAATCAGACGTTATTACACTTCATACGCCAATCACCCGAGATGGTGAATTTCCAACTTATCACCTAATTGATCAACATAGATTATCAACGTTGCGTGATGACCAAATATTAATTAATGCAGCACGAGGCCCAGTGGTCGATAACCACGAATTAAAGCAGCGTTTATTGAAACAAGATAACTTTAAAGCAGTATTAGATGTTTTTGAGTTTGAACCGCAAGTTGATATGGATTTATTGCCATTACTCTCTTTTGCAACGCCGCACATTGCAGGTTATGGTTTAGAAGGCAAAGCACGTGGAACGACGATGATTTTTAACTCTTATAGTGAGTTTTTAAATCGCAAAGAACGAGCCGATCCACAGAGTTTACTGCCTATTGCGCCAATTCCTAATGTGACACTAAATCAGCAATGGGATCATTCAACACTGCACAATTTGATTCAGTTAGTCTATGATGTGCGAAAAGATGATGCCGTATTTAGAAAAGAGATCTCAACCGTCGGTGCATTTGATAAAATGCGTAAAGATTATTGGGATAGAAGAGAATACAGTGCTATCACGATCACCGGTGATAAATACAGTGGTCTTATCCCGTTAAAACAACTTGGATTTACAATCGAGGAAGTCTAATGACTCAAGAATTTGATGTTGCCATTCTAGGCGCAACTGGTGCCGTTGGCGAAGCAATGATAGATGTATTACAAGAACGTAAGTTTCCTGTGCGTAATTTATACCTTTTAGCTTCTGAACGCAGTGAAGGCAAAACAGTTCGTTTTAATGGTAAAACATTAACCGTTGAAAACGTAGAAGAGTTCGATTGGGGCCAAGTGCAAATCGGTCTATTTTCGGCAGGCAGTGAACTTTCAGCTAAGTGGGCTCCAATTGCAGCGGAAACTGGTGTTGTTGTTATCGATAACACATCCCATTTCCGTTACGATCAAGATATTCCTTTAGTTATCCCTGAAGTAAACCCAGAAGCTTTAGCTGATTTCCGTAACCGTAATATTATCGCGAACCCTAACTGTTCAACGATTCAAATGTTAGTGGCGTTAAAACCAATTCATGATGCAGTAGGGATTGATCGTATCAACGTATCAACGTACCAATCAGTATCTGGTTCAGGTAAAGCGGGTGTTGATGAACTTGCTGGTCAAACAGCGCGACTATTAAATGGTTTACCAGCAGAAAATAAAGCATACGATAAGCAAATTGCATTTAACTGTTTGCCGCACATTGATGAGTTCATGGATAACGGCTACACCAAAGAAGAAATGAAAATGGTGTGGGAAACGCAAAAAATATTTGCAGATGAAAGCATCACAGTAAATGCAACGTGTGTGCGTGTTCCTGTTTTTTACGGCCATGCTGAATCTGTTCATGTTGAAACTCGTGCACCGATTGATGCAGCAGAAGCAACTCGTTTACTTGAAGAAACTGATGGAATTGAAGTCTTCCACGGTAATGATTACCCAACTCAAGTAAGTGATGCTACAGGTAAAGACCACGTAATGGTTGCACGTATCCGTGAAGATATTAGCCATTCTATGGGACTTAATATGTGGGTTGTTGCAGATAACGTACGTAAAGGCGCGGCAACAAACGCCGTTCAAATTGCAGAAATATTAATTCGCGATTATTACTAATCAGACTTATTGATTTTGTGATTAAGAGTTATGTATTTATTAAAATAATTAATATATAACCTCTGAAATTTAAAGCCTTAGTGAAAACTAAGGCTTTTTTCTTCCATAAACCACACAGTTTTTGCTTAAGAGCTACAGTTTTCTTATTATTATCCGATATAGTGATACAGATTTTAATTTTTCATTTTATTAAGAGGCATCTCTAGTGTCTGACGTATCCAACAAATTGTTAAAAACGCTAACTCCTTTAGCCTTATTCGTCGCATCACAATGTTCTGTTGCCAATGCAGCAGGTACAATTCAAATCGTAGGCCCAGAAGGAAAGGATCAAACCGTCAGTTCACAGGTTGTGGCACAATCACAACCAGCGAGAACCGTAACTACAGCCGTCGTTCAAGAAAGAAAGGTCTCACCAGCAAAGATTTATGGACCAACCAAGGAAAATGAAACCTTATGGTCTATTGCAAGTGACATTAACCCATCAAATACCACATCGGTACAACAAACCTTATTGGCTATTTATCGTTTAAATCCACACGCTTTTGAAAATAACAATATTCATGGATTAGAGCCAAATAGCCGTTTACGGTTACCAACGTTAGAACAAGTCCGTCGTGAAAATACAGATGATGCGAAACAACTGCTTTTAGCGCATAAAAAGAAACTCGCTACTCAAAGCACATCCACATCAAAAGCAGTAGAAAAAACACCAGTTCAGGTAAAAAAAGAAACGCCTACGTCACTAAATAAAGTAAAACCAGACATAGTTGAAGCGAAATCAGAAAAAGCGTTAAGCAAAGCGGCAACCCCAACTGACGTTGGAGCATTAAAATCTGAACTAGAAACAACAGAGCAAGAGTTCTCTGCATTACAAGAGAATAACCATCAACTACGAGTTCGATTAGCTGAAGTTCAAAATGAAGTCGATAATTTAAAAAATTCGTTAGGGGATGAAGACCGAATTCGAAATGAAGTCGAAAAATTCATTAATGAACAAAAACAACTTGCGGCTGCTGAGAAAAAAACAGAACCAAGTGCAATGGATAATCTTGCATCTAGCCCAGGTCTAATTGCATTACTTGCTTTAATTCCAGGCGCCTTAATTGCGGGCCTAATTGGTTTCTTCTTATTCCGTCGTAAGAAAGAAGAAGACGAAAGTAGTGCAGAAAACACCAACACTGAACAACCTTCAGCATTAATCATGCCGGATGATCATTTCAATTTAGACGATGATATCCCTGAAATTAGTTTAGATGACGATGATGATATTCTAGCGGATCTGAACGACGATGAATTCTTATTTGGTAATGATGATTCTGATTTAAATGATGACTTATTTGCTGAGTTTGAGACTGAAAATAAAGAATTAGATGATGAGGACCCATTTGCTTTATTAGATGGGGAAGACAATGATGATTTAAATTCAATGTTATCAGATAAAGAACTAGATGACTTAGATGCTATTGATATGTCTTCAAGTGCACTTACTGTTGATTCAGAAGAGAAAGCTCTGGGTCTTGAAGAGATGGAAAAAGCACTGAATGATTTTGACAGTGATTTATTCTCAACTAGCGATTTAGAAGAAGAAGATGACGATTTTGATTTATCACTTATTGATGATTCAGAATTATCAGCGTTAGATAAACCAGCGCCAGAACTAGATGACAATGAAGATCTTGAAGGTGGTGAACTCGATCAATCAATGTTAGATGATCTATTCTCATCAATGGACATGGAAGATGACTCAGAGCTAGACCAAGGTTGGGATCTTGATGAAAAAGAAGAAACCAAACTGGCTCCAGAATCAGCGTCAAAATCAGTAGAAGATGAGTTAGACTTTGATACGTTGTTATCAGGAATAGAAGATAATAAAGATGTTGAAGAATCTGATAAAGAAGAAAGCATTGATTTAGATGTCGATGAAGACAACGTCACGTTATTAGATGAATTACTTGATGAGTCAGACGATGAAGATAGTTTTGATTTAGACATTAAAGATGATAGTACCGCTCTATTAGATGACCTACTGGATGATGATGCCGAGATAGACTTAGATATTGATGATGATAGTACGGCATTACTTGATGAACTACTTAGCGATGATGAAGAGCTGATTGAAGATGATGACGATATTGAAATTGATGAAGATAGCACTGCGCTTTTAGACGAGTTTTTATTAGATAAAGACGAAGATGATACTCCTGAACTGGATGAAGACAGTACAGTACTTCTAGATGAATTGCTTGGTGATGATTTTGAAGAGGAAGAGAAGACTCTGGGAAAGAGTGGCGATGATACTGAAGTAGAAGGTGTTGCAGTATCAGATCTACTTTCAGAAGACACCCCTCGTGATGAAGATTGGTTAGTTGAAGCAGATGACGATGAAGATGATGATATTCCATTGTTTGAATCTGAATCTGAATCTGAATCTGAAGCTAAAGATGAACCGGCAACAGAAGAAGACGATTCGTTATTCGATATTGATGAACTTCTAGATTCAGAAATAGCGCAAGAAGAAACCTCTCCTGAGCTTGATGAATTAGAACTATTAGAAGCAACAAGCCTTGAAACACCTGAGCAAATAGACGTTCAAGATGCAGATGAAAATGAAGCATTAGAGGAAGCCGTTGTTGAAGCCGAAGGATCTGAAGTTAAAGATGAACCAACAACAGAAGAAGACGATTCGTTATTCGATATTGATGAACTTTTAAATTCAGAAACAGAGGAAGAAAAAGACCCTCTTGAGCATACTAAAGATGATGAGAATGACTTTTTATTAGATGATTTCTTAGAGGACAGTGCTGTAGATTTCTCGAAAGAGAATACTGAGGATGATCTTCAATCTGATGAAACTGAAGATAATAATTTTGATGGATTATCTATTGAAGATGCTTTAGCAGCATTGGAAGATGATTCAGAAGTTGCAAACGAGATTGCTACAGAAACATCATTGGATGAAGATAGTTTAACGAAATTAGATGTTGATGAAACCTCTACACCAGACCCTGTTGATTTTCAATCTCGGGTATCTGATGAAGAAAAAGAAGCCTTAACTTATCTTGATAGTTCAGGTTTAGATCTTGATAGCATGTTAGATGATGGTGGTAGTGATTGGAGTGGATTCAATTTAGATAATGCGACAAACACCGAGTCAGAATTAGAAGATGAAGATTGGTCAGAGCAGCCAAGTGTTGAGAGTGATCCTCATGGTGCCGACCGTTTTTTAAGCATTGAAGCGCTGATTGCTGAAAGCGAAAATGGTGATAAGTCGGAGTTTGAAGAAGAGGAATTCAACCTTGATGTCGGTTTAAATGAATTCCCTGATATGCTAAATAACCGAGAACTTCATGATGTTGATGTTAATAATGATGTTCAAAGTAAACTTGATTTAGCGAGAGCATATATTGAAATGTCAGATAAAAAAGGCGCTCTAGAGTTATTAAAAGACGTTTTACATTGTGATGACGTTGCTCTAAGGGCTGAAGCTGAGAAGTTAATGAAACAAATTGATTAGTTCTTTTGAATAATCTCAAAAAGGCGGTGGCAGTGTGCCCCGCCTTTTTTATATAATGACGTATAACTGAATAAAAAGAATTGAAATCATGCGAATAGCTTTATGTATTGAATACGATGGTGCCAGTTACCACGGCTGGCAATCACAAAAAGACGTAACAAGTGTTCAAGAAGAATTAGAAAAAGCCTTAATGATCGTCGCTAATGAACCGATTGAAGTGATGTGTGCAGGCCGAACAGATGCTGGTGTACATGGTACGGGTCAAGTCGTTCATTTTGATACAAATAGCACCCGTAAATTACCCGTATGGATGGTTGGGGTAAACGCAAATTTACCAAAAAACATCGCGGTTCGTTGGGTGAAAGAGGTAAATGAAGATTTTCACGCTCGCTTTACCGCTACAGCACGACGCTACCGTTATATCATTTTTAATAATCGTCAGCGTCCTGCTATCTTTAGTCATGGAGTAAGTCATTACCATGAAGCCCTTGATGCTGATTTAATGCATGAAGCCGGACAGTATTTATTAGGCGAAAATGATTTTACTTCATTTCGAGCTGTTCGCTGTCAGTCTCGTACTCCTTGGCGTAATCTAATCCACTTGAAAGTAACTCGTCATGGGGATTTTATCGTGATTGATATTAAAGCCAATGCCTTTGTTCATCATATGGTGCGTAATATTACTGGTAGCTTAATTGAAGTTGGCAGAGGTAAGCAAAAGCCAGAGTGGATACAATGGTTATTAGAAGCAAAAGATCGTAAATTAGCGGGAGCAACAGCTAAAGCTGAAGGTTTATATCTTATTGATGTTGATTACCCTAAAGAATGGGATTTACCTAGAGTACCGTTAGGACCTTTGTTTTTACCAGATAATTGATCAAATTAATGATAAAGATTACAACTTAAAATAGCCTAAAAAACAGACGTGGATTCAACCTTGAAAATAGGTACAACCAGTTTTTTATCTACACTGGCTATTATTTATGGTTTAATCTATTTAATTGATTTTATTTCTCTTGCGATGGTGCGGGAGATCACTAATAGAAAGGTCGTCCATGAGTTGGCTTGAAAAGATTTTTAATACAAGCAATATTGTTAGTTCACGTAAAGCATCGATCCCTGAAGGGGTTTGGACGAAATGTACGTCATGTGAACAAGTACTTTATTCTGCAGAGCTAGAACGTAATCTAGAAGTGTGTCCAAAATGTGACCACCATATGCGAATGAAAGCACGCAAGCGTCTTGAAACATTTCTAGATGCAGAAGGCCGTGTGGAAATTGGTCAAGAACTAGAGCCAAAAGATCTTTTAAAATTTAAAGATTCAAAGCGTTATAAAGATCGTATTTCAGCAGCTCAGAAATCAAGTAATGAAACTGATGCACTTATCGTAATGAAAGGGACTTTGTTAGAGTTGCCTGTCGTTGCTTGTGCGTTTGAATTCTCATTCATGGGTGGTTCAATGGGTTCTGTTGTTGGTGCTCGCTTTGTGAAAGCGGTTGATGCAGCAATTGAAAACAACTGTCCTCTTGTGTGTTTCTCTGCAAGTGGTGGCGCACGTATGCAAGAGGCGCTTATGTCTCTAATGCAAATGGCAAAAACAAGTGCAGCACTAGCGCGTTTATCTCGTAAAGGCCTACCATTTTTCTCAGTATTAACTGACCCTACTATGGGCGGTGTATCTGCAAGTTTAGCAATGCTAGGTGATATTAATATTGGCGAACCAAAAGCATTGATCGGTTTTGCTGGTCGTCGTGTTATTGAACAAACAGTACGTGAAGACTTACCTGAAGGTTTCCAGCGTAGTGAGTTCTTACTTGAGCATGGTGCAATCGATATGATTGTTGACCGTCGTGAAATGCGTCAACGTATTGGTGGGTTAATGGCGAAAATGACTAACCAAGCATCTCCATTAGTTGTTCCCGTTGACGGTTCAAAGTAAAAATCAAATTAAATGCGAACAAGGTTGCGAGTTCTTACTTTAAAACAGCAACCTAAGTCATATATACTGTCACTATATTCCGTCAGTGAAGTAGTTGAATTATGACACCATTTGATTCTCCGAAAGCCACATCTGATTTATCGGTGTGGCTTCGTTATTTAGAAAGCATTCATACAAGTGCAATAGATTTAGGCCTTGAACGCGTTCAGCGTGTAGCACAACGAGCTAAATTAATTAAACCAGCACCAACCGTTATCACGGTTGCAGGGACTAACGGCAAGGGGTCTACTTGTGCGTTAATGGAATCCATTTTAATTAATGCTGGTTATCGTGTTGGCGTTTATAGCTCTCCTCATCTTATTCGTTACAACGAACGTATCCGTATCAATGGTAACGATTTATCTGATTCTCTTATCACTCAATCTTTTGCAGCAATTGAAGCGTGGCGCAAAGAAACGTCGTTAAGCCTTTTCGAATTTGGAACACTTTCTGCTTTATGGGCATTTAAAGCACATCAAGTTGATGTTGTACTCTTAGAAGTGGGTCTTGGTGGGCGTTTAGATGCGACAAATGTAGTCGATCATGATGTTTCTATCATTACGAGCCTCGCGGTTGACCATGTTGATTGGTTAGGTGACGATATCGAAGTGATTGGTTTTGAGAAAGCTGGGATTTATCGCTCTGAAAAACCAGCGATTTGTGGTCAACCGAATCCACCATCAAGTGTTGCTGCTCATGCTGACGATATTAAGGCTGATCTATACCAAGTTGGTTATCAATTTGATTATCAAGTAAATGCAGATAATCAAACATGGTCTTGGAAAAGCGGGGCTTTTGATTTAGATAATTTGCCACTACCAAATTTACCATTAGCAAATGCTGCAACGGCGATAATGGCGTTAGGTACATCAGGATTGGAGTTAACGGATGTTAATATTGTTGCTGGGTTAAAGTCAGCAAGTTTGCCTGGACGAATGCAGCGTTTAACACGTAATAGTGGAGAGAGTGACGCAACAATTATTCTTGATGTAGCGCATAATCCTCATTCAGCTAACTATCTTGTACAACAAGTAAGACAGCGTTTCCCAAATAAGAAAATTCATGCAGTAGTTGGTATGTTGCATGATAAAGATATTAAATCTACCTTAGCTGAGTTCACGGGATGTGTGGATGTTTGGTATCCTGCGTCACTTTCTGGCCCAAGAGCGGCAAACGCTTGTGAATTAACGGCAGTAATAGAGGCAGAAGCAATAGAGTATTCATCTCCTGTAGAGGCGTTTAAAGTCGCATTGATGCAGGCAAAGAATGACGATTTAATTTTAGTCTTCGGATCTTTTCATACGGTTGGTGAAGTATGGGATTATTGGAAACAAGAACAAGCATAAGGATCATAAGTGTCTAGTCCATTTCAACGACGTTTAGTCGGAACCATTATATTAGTCGCTATTGGGGTGATTGTATTACCCGATTTATTTGATGGTAAGAAAAAACATTATCAAGAAGAGTTTGCGAGCATTCCAATCAAACCTGAGTTATCGAAAGATGTTGAGCAATTTGAGATCCAAGAACCAATAGACTTTGATGCTGAGCTTCCAGAAGAGCCGGTAGAGGTGACTATTGAGTCATCAGAAACGGAACCAAAAAAAGAAATACTTTCGATTGTTGAGAAAAAACAGCCAGAGAAAGTAGAAAAAATAGATTACGCAAAGAGTGCTTGGATTATCCAACTTGGCGTATTTAGAAATGCAGATAACGCGATGAATTTAGCTCTTAAACTACGTAAGCAAGGCTTTCAAGCTCATACTTTTCCTAAAGAACCTAAAAAAGGGGATTTAGTTAGGGTGGCGGTAGGCCCAGATGTTTCTAAATCGGATCTTGAAAAACAGTTACCGAAATTAAAAGAAATAACTGGCTTAAATGGTCAATTGCTTAAATTTTCACCATTAAACCCATAAGAAAACGTTTGCGTCGCGGATTTTTCTGTTAAAATGCGCAGCAACAGAGAAAAGATAAATTATGATTTGGATCGATTTTGTCATTTTAGGTGTTATTAGCCTATCAGCTTTAATCAGTTTGGTTAGAGGTTTTGTTAAAGAAGCGTTGTCGTTAGTGATTTGGTTTGGCGCCTTTTTTGTTGCCAGTAACTTTTATCCTAAGTTGGCCGCTTATTTCACAAATATACATGATGAAATGATAAGAAATGGCAGTGCTATTGCTGCCTTGTTTGTAGCAACTCTTGTTGTTGGTGCGGTTGTGAACTATGTCGTTGCACAATTAGTACAGAAAACGGGGTTGTCAGGAACAGATAGGGTATTGGGTATTGTCTTTGGGGGATTGAGAGGCGTGCTAATTATCGCAGCAGTTCTTTTCTTTATTGATGCCTTTACCTCATTATCGGATTCTGAGTGGTGGAAGCAATCTCAATTAATACCGCAATTTTCGGTAGTGGTTGAATGGTTCTTTGATTACTTAAAGGATACATCAAGTTTTCTTCCTGGCGCTAACTAGCGCCAGTTTTTTAGCAAATTAAGGACTCTAGGACATGTGCGGTATTGTTGGAATCGTAGGCGTAACACCTGTAAACCAGTCGATCTATGACGCTTTGACTGTGTTACAACATCGTGGCCAAGACGCTGCTGGTATTATTACCGTAGAAAGCAATCGTTTCCGTCTAAGGAAGGCGAATGGCTTGGTTAAGGATGTATTTGAAACAAAACATATGCAACGCCTACAAGGTAATGTAGGTATTGGTCATGTTCGTTACCCAACTGCGGGTAGTTCAAGTGCTTCTGAAGCTCAACCTTTCTATGTGAATTCACCTTTCGGGATCACATTAGCGCACAATGGTAACCTAACCAATGCGAATGAAATCCGTGAGACCTTATTTAAACAAGAGCGTCGTCATGTTAATACAACTTCTGATTCTGAAGTCCTATTAAACATCTTTGCTCACCATCTTGATGCAACAACTCATTATCCTCTTACTGCTGACGATATTTTTAAAACGGTAGCTAACGTACATGAGCAAATCAGGGGTGCATACGCAGTTGCCGCTATGATCATTGGTCATGGTATGGTTGCTTTTCGTGATCCAAACGGTATTCGTCCTTTATGCCTAGGTAAACGTGAAGTTGAAGGACATACTGAATACATGGTTGCTTCTGAATCCGTTGCTTTGGACGCGGTAGGATTTGATTTTGTGCGTGATGTCGCACCTGGTGAGGCAATTTACGCACCATTTGAAGGGGGTCTATACACACAACAGTGTGCACATGATCCAAAACTGAATCCATGTATTTTTGAATTTGTTTATTTTGCTCGTCCAGATTCATTTATTGATAAGATCTCTGTTTACAGTGCTCGTGTTGAAATGGGTAAACGTTTAGGTGAAAAAATCAAACGTGAATGGGATCATCTGGACATTGATGTAGTATTGCCAATTCCTGAAACATCATGTGATATTGCACTTGAGATTGCTCAGATCATTAATAAACCGTATCGCCAAGGTTTCGTGAAAAACCGTTATGTTGGTCGTACCTTTATTATGCCAGGTCAACAAGAGCGTAAGAAATCAGTACGCCGAAAATTGAATGCAATTCGTTCTGAATTTAAAGATAAAAATGTTCTGTTAGTTGATGATTCAATTGTTCGAGGAACAACCTCAGAGCAGATCATTGAAATGGCTCGCGACTCAGGCGCAAAAAACGTTTACATGGTATCTGCTGCACCTGAAATTCGCTTCCCAAATGTATATGGCATTGATATGCCAAGCGCAAATGAGCTGATTGCTCATGGTCGTGAAGTTGACGAGATTTGTAAGGCTATCGGTGCAGATGCCCTGATTTTCCAAGACTTACCCGATTTAGTTGATGCGGTAGGATGTGGAAATCGTGAAATTGAACGTTTTGAAACATCAGTATTTAATGCTCATTATGTTACTGGTGATGTTGACCAAAATTACCTTGAATACCTAGAAGGGTTACGCGGTGATGACGCGAAACAAGAAAGCGAAGCTCAAGATGTTGCAAGCTTAGATATTTATAACGAAGGCGTGTAACTATCAGCGAATAATAATGAAAAAGCCTGTGAGAAATCACAGGCTTTTTTTGTTTTACTGTGTCATCAAAAAATGTATTAATCAGAAATGTAATTACTTACAAAATCAATAAAAAGGCGTACTTTCTCAGGCTGATGATTCTTATAGTTGTAAACCATATAAATGTCTCTAGGGTTTGCAGACCAGTTTTTAAGAACACGAACCAATGAACCATCTTCAATATATCGGCTAATCATAATATCCGGCATGAGAGTTATTCCCAAACCATCAGAGCAAGCCATTCGGATTACATTCAATTCACTGGCTTCAAATCGACCAGCATCTGTAATTGTAACCGATTCGCCTTCACTATTAGTTAAACGCCAGCGCATCAAAGGGTGTCCTTTTAATAAGCTGTGAGTGTGTAACTCTTGTGCGTGTGTTGGCTCTGAGTTTTTTTCTAGATAGCTAGGGCTGGCGACTAATATATCTTCTAAGGATCCAATCTGACGAGCAATAAGAGAGGAGTCTCGTTGCTTTCCAACTCTGAAAATAATATCCCAATCGGTAGGATCTAATTGTTCAGGTTGATTGCTCATCATTAAATTGATGCTAATATTAGGGTAGAGCAACATGAACTTATTCAAAATAGGCTGGATCATGCGTTTGGTTAGATTAGATGGTGCGGATATTTTTAACTTACCAGCAGCACCACGGCACTCTTCACCTAAACATTCGCTCGTATTTACTAAAGTAGCTAAAATAGGGGCGCATTCATCATAAAACTTTTGCCCAGCTTCAGTTAAGGATAACTTTCGAGCGTGGCGATTGAGTAAACGAATATCTAAGGAATCTTCTAAGGCTTGAATACGACGAGTAATTGTCGCAACAGGTATAAGTGTTTTTCTTGAGGCGGCAGTATAGCTGCCATTATCAACCACCTGTCGAAACAGATTTAAATCATCTAACTTCATTATATTAAGATACTCTCTGTTTTTTTCGAACGCCGAATTGTAACTAAAACCCTAAAGTAGGTGTTGTTATAAGTCAACTAAAGTGAAATTTTATAAATAAAAGTCCGGATTTTCCTCTAACGTAACAGTTATTAACAATCTTATCTAAAAATATTTGTACTCAGCGAAATATCGAACTAAATTAATTTAGTGAGATAATTAAAATATGAAAGGAAATTTCATTATTTGCTAAAAAACGTGCAGAAGGTGGTCGTATGTCGGTAGAGCAATGTCAAAAAAAAAGGGATGTAATTAAAGCGCCAGTGGAAGACCTATTATTTAATAAAGACATCCTAATTGTTGATGATGACCCCATTTTTCGCTCTATGATTAAAGCAGTTTTAGAGACTTACTCTTGTAACGTGAAAGAAGCGGGTAATGGTTTAGAGGGCTTACAAATACTGAAGCATTCATTGCCAGATGTGTTGCTGTGCGATCTGTCTATGCCAATATTGAATGGTATCGAGTTTGTTGAAGAGGCTGTGTTGGAATACCCAATGTTACCTATTATCGTCATATCGGGTAGTGGGGATATGCGAGATGTCGCTAAAGTTTTACGATTGGGAGCGAAAGATTTTCTAGTTAAGCCCATTAATGATATTTCCATTCTTATTAAATCATTAATATCCGCTCTTAAGTTGAGCGAAGAAAGCACCCTTAGAATGCAAGACTTTTCAAGTCAGTGGTTTAGAACGTCTGATTTAGATAAAAGTTGTAATGATGAATTACATTGGCATCTAGAGCACTTACAGAATGAACCAAATATTGGTAGGGAGTTATTGTTCGAACTTTTACCAGAAAGTGATGCTCAGCATGGTCATTGGAAATTGGGTTATCGACTTTTGCAATCAACAGATGGAATGCCTTTAGTTTTTGATTATGAATGGTTATTGGATGGTCGTTTATTTTTCTATCTTGTTGATTCTGATTCAGGTGGAGATAATGGAGTTATTTCTTGTTTATTAATTAGAGCATTTTTTAATGACTTTATTAGAGAACAAAATATCTCTTTAGATACTATTCCCAAGATGGTTACATCAATAGAAAAGGGGATGGAAACGATGGACCATTCTCAGCCGATGTCGGCGATTTTTGGTTATATTGATTTTTCAGAGCAAGCTCTATTTATACTCTCTGCTGGCCTTAATGCAGTATGGGAAAATAAAAATGAGCGTCATGTTCTTCATGCTGATGGTCAGTTAACAGTGAATGCAGCTAAAAACCAAGTACATCGCTTTCCTATCTCTGATCATAATAGTTTGTCACTAAATAACTTAGGCTGTAGCAGTTTTAAATTAGAACTGAATGCATTCTAGATTGATTCTTTGACTAAGAAAGGATCATAATAAAGCCCCTTATCTACATAGAGATGTTAATTTGCATTTTACTCGCAGAGTGCTTTGGTTTGTTCTTGGGGCCACTGCGCTTATTCTTGGTTTTGTTGGGATATTTTTGCCTTTACTACCAACAACACCTTTTTTACTGCTAGCGAGTGTGTGCTTTATGCGAGTCTCTCCGCGTATTCATACTTGGCTTATTACTCACCCTAAATTAGGCCCTTCAATTGTTGAATGGCAGGAAC
Source organism: Aliivibrio sp. 1S128 (assembly GCF_001691065.1). Classification (NCBI taxonomy): domain Bacteria; kingdom Pseudomonadati; phylum Pseudomonadota; class Gammaproteobacteria; order Vibrionales; family Vibrionaceae; genus Aliivibrio; species Aliivibrio sp. 1S128. The sequence goes on from NZ_MAJV01000091.1 coordinate 185,850, forward strand.
GTAAAACAATAAAAACATCGATAAAAAAGAAAGCGTATATCATGATAATTTTGAGTTTTGCATTCTCAATAATCCTTGCGCCTCTTTTATGGATAAAAGTAATGCTTTTTTTATTTTCTCTTGCACTTCTTTATTGGTTTTCTACTATTCCTACGTCGTAATTATTCCTTAGTTTTGGTTTGATCAACAGCTCATATCAGTTGGTATAGCTTGCTCATAGCCAAGAAAGTGAATAACATAAGTCGGCTAATTTATTTTAATGCCAAATTTAGGCAAAGTAGGTCATAACCATGTCGACAGAAACAGTAGAACTGATTAAAAACAGCATTAAATCAATCCCTGATTATCCAAAAGCAGGCATCGTTTTTCGTGATGTAACTAGCTTAATGGAAGACCCAAAAGCATACCAAGCGACTATTCAACTACTTGTTGAAAAATACAAACAAGGTGGATTCACTAAAATCGTTGGTACAGAAGCTCGTGGTTTCTTATTTGGTGCGCCGTTGGCATTAGAATTAGGTGTTGGTTTTATTCCAGTTCGCAAGCCTGGTAAATTACCTCGTCCAACGATAGCTCAAACGTATGACCTTGAATACGGTACAGATACGTTAGAAATTCATACTGATGCGATTGTTGCTGGCGATAAAGTTCTTGTTGTTGATGACCTGTTGGCGACTGGTGGCACTATAGAAGCGACAGTAAAACTTATCCGTCAACTTGGTGGTGAAGTAGAGCAAGCGGCTTTTGTTATCAACCTACCAGAAATTGGTGGTCAAACACGTTTAGAGGGCCTAGGGCTAAACGTATACAGCATCTGTGAGTTTGCTGGTCACTAATTCTTCATATACACAATAAATTGAGTGAGATCTCTCTATCAAGGGAGATCTCATTTTTTTGCTGTGCTACGATTTAGATCTATTTTATTTTGGGCTGTATTCTATGAGCTATCAAGTTCTGGCACGTAAGTGGCGTCCGCATCATTTTAAAGATGTTGTAGGGCAACCTCATGTGCTTACTGCGTTGGAAAACGCGCTTGACCATAATCGACTTCATCACGCTTATCTATTTAGTGGAACTCGTGGCGTAGGTAAAACTACCATCGCACGTTTGTTTGCTAAAGGCTTAAACTGCGAAGAAGGGATCACCTCAACACCTTGTGGTGTGTGTTCTACTTGTAAAGAAATTGACGAAGGGCGTTTTGTTGATTTACTTGAAATCGATGCTGCTTCTAGAACCAAAGTAGAAGATACTCGTGAGCTACTGGATAACGTTCAATATAAGCCTGCGCGTGGCCGCTTTAAGGTTTATCTGATCGATGAAGTTCATATGCTGTCGCGTCACAGTTTCAATGCATTATTAAAAACACTGGAAGAGCCGCCAGAATACGTCAAATTTTTATTAGCAACGACCGATCCACAGAAATTACCTGTGACGATTTTATCTCGTTGTTTACAGTTTCATCTAAAGCACATCAATGTTGACCAAATTCACGAACAGCTTGATTTTGTTTTAGACCAAGAAGAAGTGACTAAAGATGCGAGAGCATTAGGGCTTATCGCTCATGCTGCTGATGGCAGTATGCGTGATGCATTGAGTTTAACAGACCAAGCAATAGCACTTGGTAATGGCTCAGTGACGACAGATATCGTTTCTGCGATGTTGGGCACCTTAGATACTGATCAAGCCGTTCGGATCTTAGAAGCCATTAGCACGAAAAATATGCAGACATTAATGAGCTGTGTAAATGATCTTGCTGACATGGGTATTGCGTGGGATGGTTTAGCCAAAGAAATAGCGAATCAATTACATAAATTAGCGATGTATCAAGCATTGCCTGCAACGTTAGACAAATCTCAACCAGATGCTGAACGTATAGAGCTATTGAGTAGCCAATTATCGCCTCAAGAAGTTCAATTGTTTTATCAAATTGCATTACAAAGCCGTAAAGACTTGCCATTAGCGCCAAGTGAAAAAACGGGTGTTGAAATGATGCTATTAAGAATGGTCGCTTTTCGTCCTGTGCACGCTCAGGTATTAGAGACACAATCTATAGTTGTTCCTGCATTAGAACCACAAACGGCCGTACAGGCTGCGCCAGTGCAAGCTAGGCCATCACAAATGGCCCCAACGGTTCAAGCAACAGAAAGAACTCAAGAGCCAATGGCTCGTTCAAGCGTGACTCCGGCTCCACAGGCTCAGCAACAAAATTATGTTCCGGCACAAAATGTACCGCCAGTGCAACCAGAACAACCACCAAGATATGATGCACCACCAATGGGTGAGGCACAGCAATCTATGCAACAGCAACCGTATTCTGTGCCTCCACAGCCACAAGAGCCAGTAGCGGCACCAACAAATAGTTTGCTTGGCGTTCGTAATCAGTTACGTAGTGCCAAAAACAATTTAACAAATACAACGAATGGTACTAGCCCAAAAAAGGCTAGTGCGGCATCCGATAAGAAAAAAACGAGTTCAGTGCTTGAACGTATTGCTGAAAAGCAACATTTAGCTCCTCGTGCTCAGGTGTCGCAAATTGGAAACTCAGCAACACAAGAGAAAAAACCAGAAGAACCATATCGTTGGAAATCGACTCAACCAGAAGCCAAAAGAGTGGTTAGTGATATTACACCAACTAAGCTTAAGCAAGCGTTAGAGCATGAAAAATCACCAGAGATGATGCAACAATTAGTCAATGAATCATCGTTACAAGATCCGTGGTCAGGTTTAGTCATGTCTTTAACGTTACCAAAACTGGTTCAACAATTGTTACTGAATTCTGCTTTTGTCGAGCAGGATGACCAAGTATCATTGCATTTGAGAGCAGAGCAAGCTCACTTAGACAGAGATAAAGCCAACGAGCTTATCACTCAAGAATTAAGTAAAGCGCTAAATAAAAATGTAACAGTATCTATCGATATTAGTTCTGAAGGCGTAAGTCCTTTAGAGTTACGTGAGCAAATGTATCAAGCGAAGTTGCAGGCTGCATATCAGAGTTTGCAGCAAGATCCGCACGTAAATTTCTTTATGCAGAGATTTGGTGCAGAAATAGACCAAGAAAGTGTTAGACCAATATAAAACAATGGTTTGTTTATATCTCAAGTAAAATATTCAATGTGGGTTGAAATTGGTATTTTTTACCCCCATTTTCTTAATATTAAAGAAGTAAACTTAAGAGAGAATAATTATGTTCGGTGGAAAAGGCGGCATGGGCAACTTAATGAAGCAAGCCCAGCAAATGCAAGATCGCATGCAAAAAGTACAAGAAGAAATCGCAAATACGGAAGTTACAGGTGAATCAGGTGCTGGTCTTGTTAAAGTGACCATCACTGGCTCTCACAGTGTTCGCCGTGTTGAGATTGATCCAAGCTTAATGGAAGAAGACGAAAAAGAAATGCTAGAAGATTTGATCGCAGCTGCGTTCAATGATGCATCTCGTCGTATTGAAGAAACACAAAAAGAAAAAATGGCTGGTGTAACAGGCGGAATGCAAATGCCACCTGGCTTTAAAATGCCATTCTAATTTATCTTAAATGATAAAAATCAAGACAGATTATTCGTATTCATCTTGGTAAAATTAGGCGGCTAAGTGGCTGCCTTTTTCTTTTCTGGAATATAAAAAAACTATGCGTACAAGTGGTTTATTAGAACAATTAATGGAATCGTTACGATGCCTTCCTGGTGTTGGTCCAAAGTCAGCTCAACGCATGGCATTTCACCTTTTACAGCGTAACCGTCAGGGTGGAATGCGATTAGCTGATTCGCTTTCGCGCGCGATGTCTGAAATAGGCCATTGCTCTGAATGTCGAACATTTACAGAGGAAGAGACGTGTGCAATTTGTCTTAACCCTAAACGTCAAATGAACGGTGAATTGTGTATCGTTGAAAGCCCTGCAGACATCGTTGCGGTTGAAGCAACGGGACAATTTTCGGGACGTTATTTTGTATTAATGGGGCACTTATCTCCATTAGATGGCATTGGCCCAAGTGACATCGGATTGGACTTACTTGACTATCGTTTAGGGCGTGGGGACATTAAAGAAGTGATTCTTGCTACAAACCCAACCGTCGAAGGTGAAGCAACCGCACACTATATTGCTGAAATATGTCAAGAACATACCGTATCTGCAAGTCGAATTGCTCACGGTGTACCGATGGGAGGAGAGTTAGAGTTAGTCGATGGCACAACGCTATCTCACTCTATTTTGGGTCGCCAGAAACTTTACTAAGCGTTATTAAGCGTGTAGCTAATTGGAGTGTTCCACCACTGAATGCTCCAATAAGATGGGCCTCTGTTGCGACTTTTGCATTGATAAGAGAAATGGTTGAGGCACTCGCTCCAAAGTATTGTTCCCAGCAAATCTTAGCGGTCACACCAATTAATAATAACCAGCCGGTATTGCGTTTTTGCTTTATGTCTTCAATAGCAGCCCAAACAAATAAGCCATGTAACACACCGGATAATCCAACATAGGATTGTATTGGGGACAGGAATAAAAGTCCCCCAGTCATTAAGCTTATAAAAAACAATAGACCCCATAGTTTTTTGGGATTTAATATATCCTTAAAGATAAAACAAAATACGGTTAGAGCGGCAGCATTCATTACTAAGTGAGGGAGGTTAGTGTGGGTAAAATTACCTGTGATTAATCGCCAGATCTCGCCTTGTAAAATTAAGCGTCTATCCCAAACAAAAAAATCTGATACCGGAGTTAGTTGTGCGAGACCAAGCACGACTAAAATGGGAAAGAGTAATTTCAACAAAACAAAGGTTCCTTGTGATTCGATTTTGTCTTCAATGCCTAAAAACAAAAAAAGCCTGTATCTGTGAGTGGATAAAGCCAATCTCAACAGAGGTTGAACTCATCATACTACAGCATCCAACAGAAGCTAAGCGACCATTAGGAACGGCTAAAATTTTATCGTTAAGTTTAACGAATTGCCGTACTTTTATTGGTGAAAACTTTACCGAACATACGGAGCTAAACCAATTATTAACGGATAATAACTATCAACACCAAGTTCTATTCTTAGATGGAACTAGCCAGGCAATTTCATCGTCGTTAAATCATATTGAAAAAAAACAGCGTGTGATTTTATTAGATGGTACATGGAAAAAAGCGTATAAAATGTGGCAGCTTTCAACCAATCTACATACGCTGCCTAAAGTGCATCTTGATACCGAATTATCTGGTAACTATCGAGTTCGTAAAGCACCAAAAGACAATGCCTTATCAACAGCAGAAGCGGGTTATCATGTTTTAAGCCAATTAGATGCAGACGTAATTAACGTTATTGATACGGATAAGTTTGGTTCGATATTAACGGCATTTGATAACATGATTGAGTTTCATATTAGCCAAATGCCTGAAGGGGTATATCAAAAGAACTACCGTTCAGAGTAGTCCTTTCATTATTCGGTATTCGATCAAATAGGAACAAATAGTTGATTATATAAACGCTGAGCATAGCCATCGGTCATGCCTGCGATATAATCTGCAATCACTCGGTGGGCGTTTCCACCAGAAGCCATTATCTCTTGCCATTCACGTTTATCATTTTCTGGTAGCAAGCGTTCGGGATCTGAATTTAGGGCATCAAATATTTCCATTACAATTTGTTGTCCTTTGTATTCAATGCGCTGCATTTCAGAGTTATGAATGACGTATTTACCGACAAACTTTTTAAGTACCTCTAGAGCATACGTCATTGGCGGGCTTAAATAGGCATTCCAGCGGAGTAATTCCGATTCAAATGCTGGTTCTTCTTCAAAAGTCGTTTGTTTAATCGTTATTGAAGTAAGTAGAGCATTCACAATGCTACCAATACCATCTTTACGCTTGTATTGAAGGCCTGAAAATAACTTGTCACTGATGGTTTCGATGTTGGCTTCAAACCATTCGTCACCACATTCTGCAAGTTTACTTGCGACAGACTCTTGCCACTGATTTCTTGTGACAATTCCCATCACAATCGCATCTTCTAAATCATGAACGCCATAAGCTATATCGTCAGCCAGTTCCATAATAGAGCAATCAATAGATTTAAAGCGTGTTTTTCTATGACTCACGTCATCTTCTTTTTGGAATCGAAGTGTCGATAGTAGTGTTTTATCGTGATCGGATAATGGCGCTAAAATCCAATTAAGAATTTGCTCGTCATCACGATAGATCCCTTTAGGTGGGTGCCATTCAATCGATTTTAGATGACGCAGATTAGTGACATCTTCAGGACGGTGCTTAGAATGCACTTGGTCAAGAAATGCAGGGTATTTTAGTACACCCAATAAGGTTCTTCTTGCTAGGTTCATTCCAAAATGTTCAGTGTAAGGTTCTAACTTACTTAATATGCGTAAAGTCTGCCCGTTACCTTCAAAGCCACCATGGTTACGCATCATATAGTTAAGCGCAATTTCACCGCCATGACCAAAAGGAGGATGACCGATATCATGAGCTAAACAAATACTCTCCATTAAGCTTGTTGAGGTTAATAGATTGCGGAATTCTGGTTGTCTTAGTTTGAGTTGTGCTACTACTCCAGTACCAATTTGTGATACTTCTAAAGAGTGCGTTAAGCGAGTGCGGTAAAAGTCATTTACGCTGCCAGGTCCATGAACTTGAGTTTTTGCTTGCAGGCGACGAAAAGCAGCAGAGTGGAGAATACGAGCACGGTCTCGTTGAAAAACGCTGCGCTGATCATTACGACGTAACTTTTGTTCATTACTGATGCGATCTTCCCAATGTTGGGATAGAGTAATATCGATTGTTTTATTCATTATTATTGTTCTCGAAGTTATTGCTACACCTCTATCATTACAGGCTTGTCACAAAAAGATCAACGACTTATTTGAAAAATAGAGCCAGAACACATTGTGAAATTATCATTATTTAGTTCATTAAAATGGGTTGCTATAATGAAGTTCACTTTGTTATATGGAATATAGAGCATGAGCAGTGTCGTTAATTTATCGTATGAATTTGAACAGCTTCAACAGGCATATCAAGCGTCGCCATACCCTTCAAAAGAAGAGCGACTCTCTTTACTTAATGAACTGAAAGTGTCGTTATTATCAGAAAAGAAAAACACGGTTGAAGCCTTAGAAAAAGATTATGGCTATCGCAGTCAGTTTGACTCAACGATTTGTGATTTAATGCCATCAATACAACACATTAACTACACCATTAAACGCTTATCTAAATGGCTTAAACCTCAAAAACGTCATGCAGGCTTATTGCTCTCACCCTCTAAATTACATATTAAATATCAGCCTCTTGGGGTTGTTGGGGTCATTGTGCCGTGGAATTTCCCAATTTACTTGAGTGTCGCTCCGATAGTCACTGCCATTGCCGCGGGTAATCGTGTGATGGTAAAGCTAAGTGAATACACTCCAGAGACCAATCAAGTACTTCGCCGTGTATTTACCTCAATTTCTGAGCATATTTGTGTTGTAGAGGGTGAAGGTGAGGTGGCAGCTGCGTTTTCTCAGCTTCCTTTTAATCATCTTTTATTTACGGGATCTACTCAGGTTGGCAAATTAGTAGCCAGTGCAGCAGCTAAAAATCTTACCCCCGTAACGCTTGAGTTGGGAGGGAAGTCCCCAGTTATTGTTGCTGAAGATGCGGACCTAACCTCAGCGGTTGATGCCATTATGCTAGGGAAATCAATGAATGCAGGGCAAATATGTGTCGCGCCCGATTATGTGTTTGTTCCAAAGGATAAGGTTGATAAATTTATTTCACTTTATTCACGCCGTTTTTTACACGCTTTTCCCGAGAAAAAGGGACATCGAGAATACAGCCATATCATCAATCAAGCTCAATATGACCGTTTAGCTCGCTATCTAGAAGATGCAGAAGGTAAAGGGGCAAAAATTACGTCAATTGGTGAGCCAGAAAAAGTTCAAGGACGATCATTCTTACCGCATATTGTGACCAATGTGAGTGATGAGATGTTGATAATGCAAGAAGAAATTTTTGGTCCTATCTTGCCTATTATCGCTTACCAACATATTGAAGAAGCCATCAGTTATATTCAAAATCGTCCTCGTCCTTTAGCGCTTTATATTATGTCGTTAGATAAAGCGATGATTCAAAATATTTGCCAAAATACTCACAGTGGTGGAGTGGCTATCAATGATACGACCATGCATGTTGCTGCCGATGATGCGCCTTTTGGTGGTATTGGGGATTCCGGAATGGGGAGCTACCACGGTATTGAAGGCTTTAAAACCTTCTCTCATGCAAAAACAATCCTTACTACACCTAAGTGGTTGCCAAGGGCTAGATTGTTATTAAAACATAAGAAATTGATGCTGAAATTACTAAGTCGACAGTTTATGAAGTAATAGTTCTAATTTAGACGCTATTGGTACGGCTTAACAGTTGGCAAATGAGGGGAACAGTCGTATGATCTGTTTCCCTTTTTTAATGTGAATGATGACCCTTTTTATGTCTCAGCATCAACCAGTCCAAGGCGCTTCTTGGATGTTAACCGCAGGCCTTGCCTTTGCGATTGTTAACAGTATTGCTCAATACGTCAGTATGAATTTTGGCCTTCCTTCAACGATGGTGGCTTTAGTTCAATATGGGATTGCGTTGATCGTCATCTTGCCTTATTTACGCACATTAGGGCTGCGTAATTCACTTCGAACTCAACATTTTGGAATGCATGCGTTGCGTGTATTTTTGTCGGTAATTGGCATCCAACTTTGGCTATGGGCTCTCGCTTATCCTGTGCCAATCTGGCAGGGGATAGCATTGCTAATGACGTCTCCTTTATTTGCAACCATAGGGTCGGGTTTATTCTTAAAAGAGAAGGTGGGTGCCGCTCGTTGGTGTGCCACGTTAGCGGGGTTTGTGGGTGCAATGATCATTCTCGAACCATGGGCTGATACGTTTACATGGGCAACATTATTGCCAGTAGGAGCTGCTTTCTTTTGGGCGTGTTATTCGTTAATGGTTAAGAAAATGTCGGCAAATGACTCACCATCAACCATGGTGGTTTATCTTCTGGTTCTTATTACTCCTTTTAATATTTTACTCGCATTACCTGATTGGCATACACCAACAGGAATGAACGTATGGCTATTATTGTTTGGTGCTGGTGTAATGACCGCGTTAGCTCAATGGGCTATTGTAAAAGCATATGCAGTCGCTGATGCGTCATTTGTGCAACCGTTTGATCATGCTAAATTACCATTGAATGTATTAGCGGGTTGGATGGTATTTGGGTGGGCACCTCCGGGACGCTTATGGTTAGGTGCTGCAATTATTATTGCTTCTGTTGCTTTTATTACGCAGTGGGAACGCAAGAAAAAAACGATTATTAAATAGCGTGACTCTATATTAATAACGAGAAAAGCCGATTCAATTAACATTAATGTTAGATTGAATCGGCTTTTTTATTTAGTCGTATTCTTAAATTAGGTTAAGTTTACTTCACTGCATCTTCAAGAATTTGACGAGATACTTCAAGAGTGATCGCTTGGCTTTCACCTAGGGCAACCATTCCATGAGCTTCTAGTTGTTTGATGATCGCATCAATTGCCGATTCTTTATCGTCACCATGTTCAGTCAATTCTGTTGGTGAGTTTAGGCTATGGTAGAACGTTTCGATCTCAATGATAGTGCGCTCTGCTAAATCATCAGAAGCGTCTAAGCCAAATACGTTTTTACCCATTTGCTCTAGTTTCGCACGTTTTGCTTCGATTTGATTACGAAGTAAAGACGGTTGAATGATAGACAAAGAACGAGCATGGTCTACATGGTAAAGAGCGGTAAGCTCATGACCAATCATATGAGTCGCCCAATCATGAGGAACACCAGTACCAATTAAGCCGTTTAGTGCTTGGTTCGCTGTCCACATTAGATTTGAACGCCATTCATTGTTGTCACGGTTTTCGTATTGCTCACCAAGAACTAATAGATTACGAAGTAGAGTTTCAGCGTAGCCATCTTGAACCATTGCACCAACAGGCATAGTTAGGTACTGCTCACAGGTATGAACCCAAGCATCAACTAAACCATTTGTTAGTTGGCGCTCTGGTAGTGTTTTCATTGAATCAGGATCAAGCACTGCGAATTTTGGTTGTACTGCTGCCGCCATGAAAGGCAGTTTCGTTTGTGTTGATTTTTGAGTAATAACCGCGCCTGAGTTCGATTCAGATCCTGTCGCAGGTAGCGTTAAAATAGCACCTAAAGCAACCGCTTCTGTCACCGTGTGCTTACCAATTAAGATATCCCAACCGTTACCATCGTATTTTGTTGCAGCAGCAACGTATTTTGAACCATCAATAACTGAACCGCCACCTACTGCAAGAATATAATCAACGTTCTCAGCTTTAGCGATAGCTACGGCTTTATCTAAGGTTTCAACTGTTGGGTTTGGCTCAACACCTGAAAACTCAATCCAAGAATGGTTAGCCAATGCTGTAACCACTTGGTCATAAACACCGTTGTTCTTGATAGAACCACCGCCATAAATGACTAATACTTTTTGATCTTGTGGAATAGATGTAGCGATTGCTGCGATTTGACCTTGGCCAAAATGAATTTGTGTCGGGTTAACATAAGAGAATTTCATTGCTGTACCTCATTGGTTCCAAAAGGTGAATATTCTGTTTGCGACAGAATTTATTATTTCAATAAGTGCATATTAGTACTCAATTGTGGCTTTAGAAAGGCAGATTACTGTATTTTTATTGCCTATTTCTACAATTTTCGGTATTTTAAAAAAATAAAATGATAGATGTGATCTTGATTAGATAAAGGAACAGCGATGAAATCCCTTGGTGAATTAATGCAAAGCTATGCCGATCGATACGGTTTTAATGATCTGGAGGGTATCAGAGAAACCGCGATCCCTGGCGTGTGGTTTTATCGCAGTAGCAAAGGAAACCAACGTCAGCCATTTGTTTATCAATCAGGCATTATTGTCATGGGTAAAGGACACAAACACATTCATATTGGTAATCAGCCGGTACATTATGGGCCTGATGATTATCTGGTTGTCGGTGTGCCAATGCCACTAGAATGTGAAGCCTTTCCTGAAGATGATAGTCCATTACTTGGTTTAACGATCAATGTTGATTCAACGTTACTTCATCGTCTAGTTAATGAGCTTGAAGCTGCTAATTTTCAAGCGCCAACAAAATCAAATCAAGATGGCTTTGGCCTCACATCAGTTAAAATGGCTGATGACATGCTTGAAAGTTGTAAGCGCTTGATGTTGGCATTACATAGTGATCTCGATACGAAATTATTAGGTGAGTCTTTATTAAATGAAATTGTCTATCGAGTACTGACTGGAACAGAAGGGCAGGTATTATTTAACTTAGCGCATCATGATGGTCAATATGCGAGAGTCGCGAAGGCCATGAATAAAATGCATCAATCTTATGCCGATGGTTTAACGGTTCAACATTTAGCTGAAGAAGCGAACATGAGTATTTCTGCGTTTCATTCGGCATTCAGAAAAGTGACACTAGAATCGCCATTGCAGTATTTGAAAAAAGTACGGTTAAATAAAGCAAAAGAGCTGATTCAGTTAGAAGGACGAAGAGTGAATGATGCAGCTCACTCTGTAGGTTATACCAGTACGTCACAATTTAGCCGAGAGTTTAAGCGCCACTTTAATATGACGCCAAAAGGGTGTGTCGCTTAGTTTAAATAGAATAGATAATTCAAATATGTCAAATGTCGTATTTATAGCAACAAGCCTAGACGGATATATCGCGGATAAAAATGGGGGTATAGATTGGTTACATGCGATCCCTAATCCAGAAGGTAATGACATGGGTGATGCTAAACATGTAGCTAGTATTGATGCGTTAGTGATGGGGCGTAATACGTTAGATATAGTATTGAGCTTTGGTATCGATTGGCCTTACTCAAAACCTGTTTTTGTATTGAGCAATACGATGACTTCAGTACCTGATGGCTATGAAGATAAAATCTTTTTAGTAAAAGGCCCATTGAAAGAAGTATTAGATCAAATCCATGCAAAAGGATTTATGAATTTGTATATTGATGGTGGTGTAACCATTCAGAATTTCTTAAAAGAAGATCTGATTGATGAGATGATTATTACCACGATTCCAGTACTTTTAGGTGGAGGATCGTCACTGTTTGGTGATTTAGATACATCAATAGACTTTCAATGCATAAAAAGTGAGATATTTTTGGATTCAATTGTTCAAAATCAATTTGTACGTCAGCGTTCATAGTGTTCACTGTTTTTTGAATATAAAAAAGCCTGCAAATTAAGCAGGCTCTATTTTTCATTTTATATTCGCGAGATTGATATTAGATCAATTACTGCTTATAAGTATGTAAGAAGCGCTCTAGACGACCAATTGCCGTTTCTAAATCGTCAACACGAGGCAGTGTTACGATGCGGAAGTGATCGGGTTTTGGCCAGTTAAAGCCAGTGCCTTGAACTAACAGCACTTTTTCTTTGATTAAGAAATCTAGAACAAACTTCTGATCATCTTTAATCTTGTACATCTTAGGATCAAGTTTAGGGAATAAGTACATTGCCCCCTTTGGTTTGACACAACTTACGCCTGGGATTTGAGTAATTAAGTCATACGCTTTGTCACGTTGCTCTAATAAACGACCACCCGGAAGCAAAAGCTCATTGATGCTTTGATAGCCACCTAGTGCCGTCTGAATTGCGTGTTGCATTGGTACGTTTGCACACAAACGCATAGAGGCAAGCATATCCAAACCAGCGATATAACCTTGAGCATGATCTTTAGGTCCATTTAAGAACATCCAACCACCACGGAAGCCACACACGCGGTAAGCTTTAGATAAACCGTTAAATGTCACGGTTAATATATCAGGCGCCAGTGTTGCTAATGTCGTATGAACGGCACCGTCATATAGTACTTTATCGTAAATCTCATCAGCAAAAATAATCAGATTATTTTGACGCGCAATCTCGACCACTTGTAATAAGAAGTCACGACTGTACACCGCACCCGTTGGGTTATTCGGGTTAATTAACACGATACCTTTTGTGTTTGGTGTGATCTTTTTCTTAATGTCGTCTAAATCTGGATACCAGTCAGAGCTTTCGTCACACATATAATGAACAGCTTTACCGCCAGAAAGAGCGACAGATGCGGTCCATAGTGGGTAATCAGGTGCAGGCACCAACATCTCATCGCCATTATTTAATAGCGCTTGCATTGCCATTACGATTAATTCAGAAGCGCCGTTACCGATGTATACATCTTCCACATCTAAATCTAATAGACCACGACGTTGATAATGTTGTACAACCGCTTTACGTGCAGAATAAATACCTTTTGAATCACAATAACCTTGTGATGTTGGTAGGTTTTTTATGACATCAACAAGGATTTCATCAGGGGCGTCAAAACCAAATGAGGCCGGGTTCCCAATGTTTAGTTTAAGAATTTTCTGGCCTTCTTCTTCCATTCTTTTAGCATGTTTAAGAACAGGACCGCGAATGTCGTAGCATACACTGCTAAGTTTTGATGACATTGCAACATTTTGCATGGTTTAACCTTGTTGATATAAAAAACGATATAAGTCCAAATTACACTATTTTTAATGGACTTAGAAACAATTTTTAGAAAAAAAGAGTGTAAAAATGGCTCCTACAATATTTATGTCTGAAAGATGAGGCTTATTTAGATTGATTTAGCCTTCATAAAGCGACACATTTTGATATCAGTTTTATTTTTTAGACATACTATTGATGTGAATTATTTTTTATTTGCTGCACTTTTGCTAGAATCACCACATCTAACAAGGAAATAGCAAGCAATTCGGCTTGTGTATCACGGTGCCATGATGGCTGAAAACGATCAGGAGAGGTTAATTTGTCCACTTTTCAAGATGCCATTGAATCGATTCGTCATCAAATAGCACAAGCAGTATCATCTCAGACCATTTGTATTCACTTAGATTGGTCGGTAGGCGATCAGCTTATTGATTGGCTTGAAGCACAGCCTATATATCCTAAGTTTTATTGGCAATCTCGTGATGGTGAAGAAGAAGTCGCGGTATTAGGTCAAGTAAAAACGTTCTCTGACCCAAAGGTTGCTCAACAAATATTAGCGCCTCAACAGCGAGTTTGGGGTGGGAGATCGTTTGATGGACGCACTGAACGCAATCGTCGTTGTATGCAATCATTCTTCTTTTTGCCACAAGTTGAAATCTCTCGTTTAGCATCATCATGGCAGATCATGGTGAATTTATCCGAAGATAACTCACGCCTTTTGTTAACGTTGAATAAATTAGTTGAAAATTTTGCCTCTTTATCTGAGTTACATTGTCGGGTAACACAGCGTATTAATACGCCAGAAAAAGGGGATTGGACTAATATGGTTAATAAGGCACTTACGGCCATTTCAAACAAACAATTTGAGAAAGTAGTATTAGCACGAAAAACCACCTTAACATTGGATCAAAATTTATCTTCTTCACAATTTTTAAAAGCAAGTCGCAAAGCCAATAGCCATAGTTTTCATTTTATGATGGCGCTGGATAGTGAACATTGTTTTATTGGTTCTACACCTGAGCGTTTATATGAACGTAATGGCTACGCATTAAAAACAGAAGCTCTTGCTGGAACGATCGGTCGTGGCCATGACGAAGAAGAAGATAATCAATTAGCATCATGGTTAATTTCAGATAAGAAAAACCAGTATGAAAATCGACTTGTGGTAGATGACATAGTTAATCGATTATCTAAGTTCAGCTTATCTATGAATGTCGCTGAAACGTCTGAGCTAGTGAAACTTCGTAAAGTTCAACATTTAAAACGTCCAATCTCTGCTGAAATCAATAATGATTGCAGTGATTCACAATTGCTTGATAATTTGCAACCTACAGCGGCTATTGCAGGATTACCTCGAATGTCTGCATTGGATTTTATCATTGATAATGAACCTTTTGCCCGTGGGTGGTACAGCGGTGCTGTTGGTTTTTTAAGTCAGCAACGTAGTGAGTTTTGTGTTGCGATTAGAAGCGCATTAGTGATGGGTAATAAATTGCATTTATTTGCGGGAGCGGGCATTGTTCCTGGTTCAGAGCCAAGCTGTGAATGGGAAGAGCTAGACAGAAAAACATCTACGTTATGTTCTTTATTAGAATCTGATATTTCTATAAATTCAGATATCACGGAGTCGCAAGTCGCATGATGCAACCAGAGCAGCAAATAATGCTAAATCAAGTTTGGGCTGAATTGATTATTGAGGAGTTAGTTAGAAATGGAGTGAAGCATGTTTGTATTGCTCCAGGTTCTCGTTCAACCCCGTTAACTCTTGCTGCTTCAGAGCACGCACATTTATCTCTTCATACTCATTTTGATGAACGCGGATTGGGTTTTTTAGCGTTGGGTATTGCGAAAGCGTCAAATGAAGCGGTTGCTGTTATTGTTACTTCAGGGACGGCGGTTGCGAATTTATTGCCTTCAGTAGCAGAGTCCGGCCTGACTAAAGAAAAATTGGTATTGCTAACGGCAGATCGACCTGTTGAATTGATAAATGCTGGTGCTAATCAAGCGATTAATCAGCAAAATATATTTTCATCTCACGTTTGCCATTCATTACAATTACCATCGCCAAGTATTAATGTGCCAGCTCAATGGTTATTAAGTCGTTTAGATCAAGCGTGTTTTGCTCAACAACAACAGGGCGGATCCATTCATATCAACTGTCCTTTTCCTGAACCTTTCTATGGTAAAAAAGAGAAACCCCTTTTAATTGATTACCTTGCTCCGATCCAAGCGTGGAAGGCTGCATTTTCTCCTTATATTGAACAACCTACGTATTCTTTAAATGTGACAGTATCTCCTCAATGGATGAAAGTGGCACAAAAGAAAGGATTGGTTATTATCGGTAAGGTGACGTTAGAAGAAGCTCAATCTGCAGTTAAATTAGCGAAAGAGTTAGGATGGCCAGTACTTGCTGACCCGCAATCTGGGTATTATTCGCCATGGGCACATTATGATTTATGGCTGCAAAATGTCGCCTGTAATGAGATCCTTGCCGACGTTGAATGTGTATTACAGTTTGGGGCTCGTTTAGTCTCTAAACGTTTATCTTCATGGTTAGATAAATATCAACAAGACTTTTACTTGATCGACCCGCACGTCGAATTGTTGGATGACAGCTATCATTCCCATGTTCGTTATCGTGCAGATATCATGAAATGGTGTCAGGTTCATGCTCAGAGCTTAGAAGGGCGAGATTGTTTCTTTGATCATACTCCATCACTTGAGTGGAGTGAATCACTTAAAGTGGCTTCACAAAATGCATTAGCGTTAGCGCGCTCAATGGCATGCCATAGTGAAACCTTATCAGAGTTAAGTTTTGCGCTAACCATAGGTCAAAAAACGGAAGCGTGCGATTGGTTTATTGGCAATAGTTTGATTGTTCGTTTACTTGATATGGTTGGAGAGCTCAATCTACAGCATACGTATACTAACCGCGGAGCATCAGGCATTGATGGGTTAGTAGCTACCGCAGTAGGTGTTCAATTAGCAAATCAACAGCCGTTACTCGCTTTAGTTGGTGATACTTCTTTGCTTTATGATTTAAATTCATTAGCCTTGTTGAAGCAAGCAACAGCACCCGTAGTACTTATTGTTTTGAATAATGATGGTGGTGGTATTTTTGATTTATTGCCAGTCGATGAGAAGAAAAGAGATGACTTCTATCGTATGCCACATCAGTTAGAATTTAGCCACGCGGCAGCGATGTTTGGTTTGAACTACCATAAGCCCGAAACGTTGACTTGTGCTATGTCTATGATAAATGATGGCCTTAAAGAAGGACTTCATTTAGTTGAAATCAATACGCCATCGGGT
This sequence comes from Aliivibrio sp. 1S128, assembly GCF_001691065.1. Lineage (NCBI taxonomy): Bacteria > Pseudomonadati > Pseudomonadota > Gammaproteobacteria > Vibrionales > Vibrionaceae > Aliivibrio > Aliivibrio sp. 1S128. The sequence goes on from NZ_MAJV01000091.1 coordinate 202,692, forward strand.
CAAGCTGGCGAAGAGTTAACTCGTTTATTCCAAATGATCCAGCATGCGACTTTATTCTAAATTACGTGTACTCAAAGAGAATACGGCGCAACCTTGTGTCGTATTTTTACATGGATTATTAGGTTCAATTCAAGATTGGGATAAAATAGCGTCTGTTATTGCTCAATCTCATTCTGTGTTATTGATTGATTTACCCGGGCATGGGCAAAGTCAATCGACAGTATTAGATGAATCTATGGGCTTTGATCAAACATGTCAGCTTATTGTTGATGTGTTACAGGCAACCCCATATAAATCATTTATTTTTGTTGGTTATTCCTTAGGTGGTCGACTGGCAATGTATTTAAGTTCGGTTTTTCCATTACCATCATCAATCAATATTTATGGTTTATGTATTGAAGGTGGGAATTTTGGTTTGGTTTCAGAGAAAGAAAAACAATTACGCTTGCAAAATGACATTGTCTGGGCTGAACGATTTGAGCAACAACCCATTGCTGATGTTTTAAACACTTGGTATAAACAAAAGGTATTTTCTTCACTAAACACTGAGCAAAGACAAGTATTAGTGAGGAAAAGAAGTGATAATCTGGGTCATTCTATTGGAATGATGTTGAGAGCAACATCACTGGCCAAGCAACCGTATTTGCTTGATGCTTTACATCGTAGCACCATTCCGATGCTCTATATTTGCGGCGAAGCAGATAACAAATTTCAACACTTGGCTGAGCAAAGTCAATTAACGTATCAAATCATTGCTCAGGCAGGTCATAACGCTCATGTGGAACAGCCAGAACGCTTTACACATGTACTTAATACATTCTTACAACAATGGAAATAAAACCCATGGCAAGAACTGTTGGCATTTCAGAACAAGAACTTTACGCTCCAGTAAATTGGACAGACTGTACGGCTCAATACGAAGATATTCAATATCACAAATCGGCTGATGGCATCGCGAAAATTACTATCGCACGTCCACAAGTACGTAACGCTTTCCGTCCTGGTACGGTTAAAGAGATGATGGATGCATTAGCCGATGCTCGTTATGACGAGAAAGTTGGCGTAATTATCCTAACCGGTTTAGGCGAAGACGCGTTCTGTTCAGGTGGTGATCAGAAGATCCGTGGCGATTACGGCGGTTACCGTGACGACAGCGGCACACACCACTTAAACGTATTGGATTTCCAACGTCAAATTCGTACGTGTCCAAAACCAGTTATCGCTGCTGTTGCAGGCTATGCGGTTGGTGGTGGTCACGTTCTTCACATGATGTGTGATTTAACGATTGCAGCTGAAAATGCGCAATTTGGTCAAACAGGCCCTAAAGTGGGTTCTTTTGATGGCGGTTGGGGTGCTTCTTACATGGCTCGTATCGTTGGTCAGAAAAAAGCGCGTGAAATTTGGTTCCTTTGTCGTTTCTACGATGCACAAGAAGCATTGGACATGGGCCTAGTAAACACGGTTGTCCCTGTTGCTGATTTAGAAAAAGAAACGGTTCGCTGGTGTCGTGAGACGCTACAACATAGCCCAATGGCATTACGTTGTCTAAAAGCAGCGTTAAATGCGGATTGTGATGGTCAAGCGGGCCTTCAAGAATTAGCAGGTAATGCAACAATGATGTTCTACATGACTGAAGAAGGTCAAGAAGGTCGTAATGCATTCAATGAGAAACGTCGTCCTGATTTCGATAAATTCCCTCGTAATCCGTAAACGATACGATCACTTATCTTCATAAGTTTGAGAGGCTCACTGGAGTCTCTTTTTTCTTTTATTGGTTGGAGTAAAAAATGAAAACAGCCAAGATATATCAGTACCAGCTCCCTATGGACAGTGGAGTTATTCTTCGAGAGCAACGTCTTCAACAACGAGATGGATTGGTTATTGAATTAAGTGATGGAACACGTTTAGGTAAAGGTGAAATTGCGCCTTTACCTGAATTTAATCAAGAAACATTAGAGCAAGCACGTGAAGATTTACTTGCATTAACTCAAGCATGGTTAAACGGTGAAGAGTTAGATCTTGATGCAAATTGCCCATCGGTAGCGTTTGGTTTTAGTATGGCTTTGTTAGAACTTGAAGGCGGTTTGCCGCAAGAAGGTAATTACCAAGCGGCGCCTTTGTGTTCTGGTGACCCTGATGATTTAGTGGTTAAGCTGAATGAAATGAGTGGCAAAAAAATCGCCAAGATCAAAGTCGGTATGTATGAAGCGATTCGTGATGGAATGGTTGCGAACATGTTCTTAGAATTGATCCCTGATCTTTCTCTGCGCCTTGATGCAAACCGTGGCTGGACACCAAAGAAAGCAGAGCAATTTGCAAACTATGTGAATCCGCAATTTCGATCTCGTATTGAGTTCTTAGAAGAGCCTTGTCACACACCAGAACAAAGCCTTGAATTTACTAAAGCTACCGGTATTGCCATTGCTTGGGATGAAACAGTACGTGATGACGGCTTTGAAGTAACAGCACAAGAAGGTGTAAAAGCCATCGTAATCAAGCCTACTATGGTTGGTTCTGTCACTAAATGTATTGAACTTATCGAGCAAACTCATCTATTGGGAATGCAAGCGGTGATCAGTTCAAGCATTGAATCAAGCCTAGCATTAACACAGCTTGCCCGACTTGCTGCTTGGAAAACACCTAATACGATCCCAGGATTAGATACGATCGATCTGTTTAAGGCACAATTAGATACGGCATGGCCTAATTGTACATTACCAATGATGACATTATCTGAGCTTAACGTTGTATGGGAAAACTGATCACACCACTCTTCACTACATGGCCTTGGATTAAATGGGGTGAAGAGCGTGAATTGGAAATAGCACTTCGTGATGGCAATAACGTATGGACATGGTCTGAAGTATTAACACAGATTAACCGTTATGCTAATGGCTTATTACTGCAAGGTGTAAAACGTGATGATGTCGTTGTCGGCATTGGTAAAAACAGCATCGAACTGATTTGGCTTCAATTAGCCACTCTTCGTATTGGTGCGCATTTTTCAGTGATTAACCCGAAAACACCGACAACCCAATTACACCAACTTGTCACTAATATTGCAGCGAAACATATTTGGTTTGGTGAAGGGCAAGAAACCATCTCTGGTACTTGGCATCATTTACAGTTAATTAATGCCGAATACGGGGTTATTGCAACCATGTGGCAGCCAACGCGATTGGCTACGTTGACTTTTACTTCTGGTTCAACTGGTCTGCCAAAAACGGTCGCGCACAGTGCAAGTAATCACTTACATTCCGCGGCAGGCTTATTAAGTTGGATGGCGTTTGATAGTTCTGATTCTTGGTTACTATCGTTGCCATTATTCCATATATCAGGCTTAGCGATTGTATGGCGTTGGTTACTTTCTGGTGCAACATTAGTGATGCCAACGGAAGAAGGCCTGTTGAGTGATTTATCTGGGGTTACTCATGCCTCATTAGTTCCAACTCAATTGCAGCGTATACTTGCGAGTGGTAATGCATCTAGCCTTGCACTAAAGCGCGTTTTACTTGGTGGTTCTGTTATTCCTACTAAACTAACGGATGAAGCTAAAGAAAATGGCATTGAATGTTGGTTAGGTTATGGCATGACAGAAATGTCTTCCACAGTGACGGCAAAGTTGGCCGATGGCCTATCTGGAGTAGGGCATGTACTTCCTTATCGTGAATTGCGCATTGAAAAAGGGGAAGTTCTAGTTCGAGGCGAAAGTTTAGCTTTAGGTTATTATCGCTCATCTGGAGTCATGAGTATGACCAATGACGATGGGTGGTATTTTAGTGGTGATCTTGGCCATGTAGAAGGGGCTGAACTTTATATTCAAGGCAGAGCTGATAATATGTTTATTTCTGGTGGTGAAAATATTCATCCAGAAAAAATAGAGCAAGCTTTGTTAACTCATCCTGATATTGAACACGTTATTGTGATTGATATTGCCGATGAAGAATTTGGTCAGCGACCTGTTGCGGTAGTTAATAGTACTAAGAGCATTGATTTTTCAACGTTCCTTGATTTTCTGAAAGGTAAGCTAAGCTCATTTGAACATCCTGTTCGGTATGAAAAGATGCCTGAATATTTACTTGGCACGGGTATTAAGATCTCGCGTCAGAAGGTGAAAGAGTGGGTTCATTCCTCATCTCTAAGTAAATAAACAGCCTATTTTTAATTAAAAGCAGTAATTACGGTTACTGCTTTTTTTTGCTTTTTAATTCATATAGCCCGCTTTTTTTTAACTATACTGCTTACAAGGATAGCTAGAGTTAAAGGATTACTATGAATTACCACCACATTAAAATCGAACAAAAAGACACTATAATGATTGTTCGTTTACATCGACCTGAAAAATTAAATGCAATAAATTACCCTATGTTTGATGAGCTGATCCACATTAGCCATCGTATAAAAAACGATCGAACCATTAGGGCGGTTATTCTAACGGGAAGTGGTGATAATTTTAGTTCAGGGCTTGATTTTAATTCCATAGTGAAACAAAAATCTCATGCAATTAAGCTGCTTTTTAAATTTTGGCCTGGTAATGCGAATAAAGCACAACAAGTGAGTGCTAATTGGCGCACGCTTTCGGTTCCTGTTATTGCTGCTATTGAAGGGTACTGTTGGGGAGCAGGATTACAAATTGTGCTTGGCGCTGATTTTCGTATTGCATCACCTAGCGCGAACTTATCCATTATGGAGTCGAAAATGGGCTTAACCTCAGATATGGCGGGTTCGCTAACGCTTAGAGAAATTATGCCGAAAGACAAGGCAATGAAAATTAGTATGTGTGCGAGCCAATTAGACGCATCAACAGCGTTAGACTATGGATTAATTACTGAGATACAGGCTCAGCCATTAGAGGCCGCTATTCAGTTAGCTCAACAAATATCCCACACTTCGCCAGATGCCATTGCAGCCACTAAACACATTTATAATCGTTATTGGAATGCACCAAAATGGAAACTATTAGCTTACGAAAGTTACAGTCAAATCCGCATTCTAGTTGGTAAGAATTTTAGACAGGCTCAATATGCGTTAAAGAAAAAAACGCTACCGATGTTTAAAAATAGGCAGCGTTTTTGGTAGATTCACTTTATTGGGCGGTGTATTTGAGTCGATCTGATCATTATTTTTTTTCACCGCGTAATTGAGCTACTTTTTCTCGCATTAGTTTTGATGTCGCTTCTTGTGGTAGTACGGGCTCTCCTGCGACCACCTCGATCTTTGACCAGCAGCGACGTGGTCGTTTTAATATTGCTTTCCCACCATGTCGACTAAACAAACTCCCCCATAAACCACGCAGTGCCATTGGGAATACTGGAACTGACGAACGTTTCAAAATGATATCTATTCCACGCAAGAATGGACCCATCTCACCGTCTGAAGTTAATACGCCTTCTGGGAAAATTAATACAATTTCACCATTAGCTAAGGCTTCTTCAACATCAAAAAAAGCACGTCGGATAGAGCTGCTTTTAGTGGCAGTAATCGGGATGACTTTGGTTATGCGGAAAAAATATTTTACTAAGGGCAATTCAGCGTATTCTTCTTCCATGACAAATCGAATAGGACGAGGGCAAGCACCACTGAGGATAAATGCATCCATATAAGTGATGTGGTTACAGACTAATAAAGCGCCGCCTTCTTCAGGTAAGTTCTGCAACCCTTGGTGTTTCACTCGATATAAAGAATGTGTTAATGCCCATAATAAAAAACGAATGACAAAAACAGGCACTTTACAAAACAAGAAGAGAGCGACAACAGCATTTAACCCAGCGAGCAAGATAAAAAATTGTGGAATCGAAAGGTTTAAAATAGACAAACACACAATACCAAGAATTGCGCTAGCAACCATGAATAACGCATTATAGATATTATTAGCAGCAATGATTTGTGAGCGATGTTTCGGTTCCGGACGTTTTTGAATCAACGTGTATAAGGGAACAATGAACAAGCCGCCAGATACCCCTAAAAAGAATAAATTAATAAAAACAGCTAATAAATCAGGGTGTAATAGAATGGTGGCGAAGCCAGTAACATCAACCGGTGATGCTGGTGTATATAACGCAAGGTTTAAGCCGAAGATAGTAATGCCTAAGCAGCCTAAAGGAATAATCCCAAGCTCGACTCTGTGTTTTGATAATACATCGCATCCAAGTGATCCTATTGCAATACCAATCGAAAACAAAGCCAATAAGACGGTTACCGTAATGGCGTTATCATTGAGATGTAAATGTGTAAAGTTAGGGAATTGAGTTAGGTAGCTTGCACCAAGAAACCAAAACCAGCTGATCCCCATAATAGAAAGAAAAACGGCAGGGTCTTTTTGGGCGATACGGAAGGTTTGCTTTGTTTGTTTAATCGGTTGCCATTTAAAACGTAAATCGGGTGCAACGGCTTCTGCGTAAGGGATCGAGCGACTAGCTATATAACCTAATACGGCAAATACAACGACGGTGCCTGCTGCAATGTATTCTGAGTGTTCTTGTGAGGTAATAAACCCAGCGGCAATAGTACCGAATAAAATAGCGAGAAAAGTCCCCGTTTCAACTAAAGCATTACCAGAAACGAGTTCTTCATCTTTTAATTGTTGAGGTAAAAGGGCGTATTTAACAGGGCCAAAAAAAGCCGATTGTGTTCCCATTAAAAATAATAGAATCAGTAATAAAGTGTAATCTTTAAGAATAAAAGCGAGTGCACCAAACAACATAATTATGATTTCAGCGATCTTTACTTTTCTAATGAATGCCGATTTTTCATATTTATCAGCAAGGATCCCAGCTGGCGCAGAAAAAAGAAAGAAGGGGAGAATAAAGAGACCAGCAGCAAGGTTAATAAATAAATTAGAAGAAATGGGTAAACTATCTACACTTGCAAAAGCAACAAATAAGAGCAACGTATTCTTATAGATATTGTCGTTAAATGCACCTAAAGATTGGGTCAAGAAGTAAGGTAAAAATCGACGTTGAGTTAAGAGCTTGGCTTGCTTCGCCATGAAAAATCCCTTTAATTACAAAGCTAATGTTGCTTCCATTGGTTGATATAGTTCAATAGTAGATTATCAATCAGCAGATGACCATCAATAGGTGTCGATGAAAACAGTAAATCGTCTAAACTTAATAGCGTAATTCCGTGAACACTGGCCCAAATAACACGGCTACTCTGTTCTATTTCACTTTGGGCCTTAGTTGGATTAATGGCTTGAATGATCTCTTCAAGCACCTTCATTATTTGGCTAATACGGTTTTCTTGCCAATCAGGTAAGGCTTCACCATTCATGTTATGTTGAAACACTAAGCGCCAGCGATTGGGGTGTTGCTGGGCAAAGTCATAATAACAATAGGCAATGGCTTTTAATGCTTCTTCAGGCCTTGCATTATTTTCCAATCCTTGATCAACCTGCAACATAATTTCATCTAAAGTTTGAGCAATAGCACGCAGTAGCAATAAGTTATAGCTACCAAAAATATTAACTAACGTACTCGGTACGTAACCAATGCTTTTTGCTAGTTTTCTTAAGCTAAGTTCGTGGTGACTATGATCACCAAGAAATACCTTTACATTCTCTAAGGCCATGTGGCGTATTTCATGATGGGTATGGTCGTTTCTGCGAGCCATGTAAACCTAATTTAGATAATTGTGAACAATGTTCTTAATTTTAAATATATCTGTGCATTCTTCAAGTAAGAGTTTTATCAATTAGGGCGCAAAGCACAATGTTGAGAATAAAATAGAGGGTTTTTTAACACTCTGAAACATACTCATGTATTTTAATGCTCCCAATATGAAGCGAGGCAGGCTATTATCAGGTCAAATTATTTTAATATAGTAAAGGAACAGACAATGAAACGTCTTTTATCTATTGCTGCCCTAATGTTTGTTTTTGTTCTTTCTGCACCTCATGCAGAAGCAAAGAAATTTGGTGGTGGTAAATCATTTGGCAAGAGCTTTAAAACAGCGCCTGCGCCAAAACAAAAACAACAAAATACAAATACGATTGGCAAACAAGATACAGCTAAAGGCGCATCAAGCAAAAAAGGCTTAATGGGCGGATTACTTGGTGGTCTTCTTGTTGGTGGTCTTTTAGCATCAGTTTTTGGTGGCGGCGGCTTTGAAGGTATTCAGTTCATGGATATCATCATCATGGCAGGTGTTGCATTTGTTCTGTTCAAACTTTTCCGTATGTTTATGGCATCGAAAGCGGGCAGTATCAATCAGAGGCAAGGGACCGCATATGCTGGTCCGCAAACTTCTAATAACGAGCAACCAAGTTTCCGTGATAACCAGCAGTACTTCCAAGGTGAGCAAGCACAAACACAACCTACAGGTGGTTTTGGTGCTCCAGCTGCTGATGAGGTTCCGCACAATTACCCACCAGGTTTTGATCTGCAAGGCTTCATCAATGGTTCTCGCGAGCATTACCGTATTTTACAGGGTGCATGGAACCATAACCAACTTGAAACGATTCAAGAATACGTATCAATCAGTCTATACAATGACTTGGTTCAAGAACGTGCAAATCTTGAAGGAGATCAGCACACAGATGTAATGTTTGTTGATGCAGAAGTTGTTCGTGCTGATCATAATGCAAGCAGCGCACAATTAAGCCTACAGTTCTCTGGTCGCTACCGTGACTCAGTGGAAGGTGCTGAAGAAGAAATTACAGACATCTGGCATTTAGAACGTGACCTTACACAGCCTAATGCACCATGGTTGATTATTGGTATTCAAGCTTAATTGTTTAAATACTTAATAAGTTGATTAAAAAATATCCTCATAGAGAGTAATCCTATGGGGATTTTTTATAGGTGTGATCTAGCTCTGTTTTAATCTGCTAAAGACAGTCTATGCTGAATCCAGTTAACAAAATAAGAGAGATAAAATTATGCCATTTAATAAAGATGTTATCGAAGAAATGAACCTTCTCAAGCAATTTCCACTAGAAAGCACTCAAGCGGGTTTAAAAGTTCATTCAGACGCAGCACCCGAAGCAATCGAAGCAATGAAGCGTCTTTTCAGTAAAGGATTGGTTTCACAAGAAGACGGTGGTTATTTAACAAGCCACGGTGCTGAGATTTCAGAGCAAGTACAAAACGTAGTTCGCGTATTATCGTAATATCCATCTAATGTAAATATTATAACGTCATTGACTCTAGTTCAGTGATGGTTTGAATTGCTTGTTCTGGTGTTGACCCACATACATCAGGACAGGCTTTAAATTGATGACACACCTTTGGGCGTTCAGCCTTACCAAATAGCTTACACAGATTCTCATCGTTCAATTGAACACAGCGTACACCTGCAGGTTTTCCATCAGGCATTCCCGGAATAAATGAAGTAATACTTGGTGCTATGCAGCACGCACCGCAATATAATCTACATTCCATACATCATCTCATTGCATCAATTAAAGGATGCGCAAAATAGCACTCTTCCCCTTTCAGGTCAAAGTAACTCAGGATTATCTCTTTACTGAACAGTAAACCACTTGCACTTTTATCTCAAGATGGGTATAAAACCGCCTCTTCCCATAACGAGTGTAAAGCAATGACTGAGCAATTTTGGCAACAAAAAAAATTAGAAGAAATGACAGAGCAAGAGTGGGAATCTCTTTGTGACGGCTGTGGGAAGTGCTGTTTACACAAATTAATGGATGAAGATACCGATGAAGTTTACTACACCAACGTCGCGTGTAGTTGGTTGAACAGTAAAACGTGTTCATGTAAAGACTATCCTAAACGTTTTACTTCTGGTGAAAACTGTTTAAAACTGAGCCGTGAAAACATCGCCGAATTTAACTGGTTACCAGTAACTTGTGCATACCGTTTATTGGCAGAAGGCAAAGATATCCCGGTATGGCACCCATTGATCACCGGCTCTAAATCAGCAATGCACGCCGCTGGCGAAAGCGTAAGAAACAAGGTTGTTTACGCGATTGATGTGAAGAACTGGGAAGACCATATTACGAACCATCCTCATAGAAGTTAATGACCAATAAACCAAAAACACAAAAGCCTGATCGTAAAACCGCGATGCTAAATATCATCGAATTAGTGAAAGCGGATTTTCCATTTGATGCGCCTGAAGCTCAGATATGCGGTGATACGTGCGTTGGTTGTCCACGTAAGTTGATTGAATTGGTGGAGGGTGAATTACTGTATTGGGAGTCTTACGTTCAACGTGGCGAAACGCCCAATTTTTCAGAGATAGCAAGCTTTGCCAAGCTGTGTAAAAATGTTCGCCGTGGTTTAGTTAGAAATGGAATATTAGAGCCACTACCAAGGTAGTTTCGTCCCATCAAAATTTAAATATTGCCCGCTATTGTTAATCGATAGATGGGCAATTATTTCCGTTAACCCTTTCTTTTTTTAATCATAACTTAAGCTTTTTACGACTGAATTTTCCTTGGTGTTGTCACACGGAATACTTGTGTTTCTTGCTGTGAACAAATTGTTATCTGTTTTTAGACATTAACGCTTGAGGCTCTCTGTGCATCTTAATACAATTTACTTGCTCATTATAAGAAACATATTATAAAACCAGTCAGCCAACGATAAGATAATAATTATGAAATTAGAAGCAATTGATTACACTGCTGAGAATGCAGCAGAGCTGTTTGTTAAATCACTGCGTGAAACAGGGTTTGGCGTATTAAAAAATCACCCAATTCAACAAGAGCTTGTACAAAGCATTTATGACAATTGGTATGAATTCTTTAACAGCGAAGAAAAAGAGAACTTCCAGTTTAATGTAGAAACGCAAGATGGATTTTTCCCTTCGTCGGTATCAGAAGTCGCAAAAGGGCACACTAAAAAAGACATTAAAGAGTACTACCATTTTTACCCAACAGGTCAATGTCCTGCTCAATTGAAAGCGCAAATACAAGAGTACTACGATAACGCGAATGTACTTGCTGCTGAGCTATTGTCTTGGGTTGAAGCGCATTCACCAGAAGACGTATCGGCATTGTACTCTCAATCACTGTCTAGCATGGTAGAGCAAAGTGATAAGACATTACTTCGTATTCTTCATTACCCACCGTTAGAAGGTGATGAGGAGCTTGGTGCTATCCGTGCTGGTGCACATGAAGACATTAACTTATTAACCGTGCTCCCAGCAGCTAATGAGCCGGGTTTGCAAGTTAAGACTAAAGAAGGTGATTGGTTAGATGTGCCTTGTGATTTTGGAAACTTAATCATTAACATTGGAGACATGCTACAAGAAGCATCTGGTGGTTATTACCCATCAACAACGCATCGAGTGATTAACCCTGAAGGCTCGGATAAAACGAAATCTCGTATCTCATTGCCTTTGTTTTTACATCCAAAACCAGAAGTTGTGTTATCTGAGCGTCACACAGCAAACAGCTATCTAATGGAACGTTTGCGTGAGTTAGGGGTGATTTAGTCATTCGCTTATAGGAAGCAAATAGGTAGAGACAGGTTCTCTACCTATTTTTTTGAGTAAGACAAAGGCGTATTATTTACTTTGAATTGAAATCGTTGGTGGATATATCGATTCTTTTCTAAATTCTTGCATTACTCGTAAGGTAATATCTGTTTCAAATAACTTCTCAAGTTTAATATCAACAACATACGCTTTACAGGTTAATTGAATCGATAAATAATTATCTGTAATCGTTTGTTTTACTAATACCACTACCGGTTTAGGTAAATGGATATAGCGACTTGAAGATGCGGCTTCTTGAATGATATCTCGCGCTTTATTGATGTCTTGATCCATGCCGATATAGAAAGGGATCACGACCTGCATATCAAGCCCACCATAGTTACCACTTACAACGACTTCATTTAGAAATTTATTGTTCGGTATAGTAATAATATCATCATTAAGAGTTTGCATTCGGACAGATCGTAAACCAATGGTGATGATATCGCCATAATGCCCTTCAAATGTGACTCGGTCTCCGACTTGGAATGGTCGGTCGATCATGACGGTTAACCCTGCGATAAAAGAGGCGGTAAGATCTTTTAATGCAAAACCGACGGAAACTGCAATCGTACCGCCAATCAATGCAAGCACACGTTCATCAACTCGAAAGCTGAGCATGAATATGGCAACAGCCGTTGACATGTAAATGAAAAATTGAAAGAAGGATTGTAGCTTTTGCATCAACATTCGGCGTTGTGCAAACTGACTACTTACGCCATCGACAATAGATTGAATAAATCGTAAGAAAAGCCATGCGCCTAAAATAATAAAAAAGGAGAAAACAACACCACTCCAACGGATTAGGCTAGTAAATTGTTGTAAGTTATCGATAGATTGAGGATCTTCTGCAAATGCAGAGCTCCCTGAAAACAGAGATAAACAAAGTATTAATAAACGGATCATATTATTTTACCAATAAATGTTGACGGTGAAGAGCGTTAGTAATATGACGATACCAATGGTCTGATATACGTGCTTTTTCATCATTCCACTCAATATAACCACGACTTTGGAAGTAGCGTAATGTACTGATTACTTCAGCAATGCTGAGTCGACTACAATCACAAAGATCGACAGGTGAAGCCACTTCAAGCTGTACGATCGAGCGTAATACAGCAAGCATAGGCTTTGGCATCGTTTCTAGATCATCAGATTGAGGAGCCTTAAATAAACGAACTAATACCGTATCGGTTTCTTTATCTTTGTATAAAGAAAGTCTAAAGAAGCGTAAGGCAACAGTAGGGTTACCATCAGAATAGTCCCACAAAATACGATAGAATCCATTTTTAGCGCGTTCTTCATCAGTTAAGGTATCTTCATCCCACTGTCTTGGTAGGATCAATCCATCAAATGAAATTGAGCTATTACCATTATTTTCAATGATACGAGAATCCAAGAGGTGACCAATTTGTTTTTCATTCCACTTAGGCATAAAAGTAACAAGATCGAATAGTAGTCGTTCCCCACGGGCACGATCTATAAAACGCCAACTTGATTTATCAATAGACAATACGACACGATGGCTTTTTCTCGCACGTCTAAGTAAATTTGTTAATTTCATTAAATCGACTAATCCATTCACTTTTGGTTTGACTAAGCGTTGCGTATTATCAAAAGCAATCAGGTAGCATTCATTACTGTTTCTTAGATGTTGTAGGATATCTCTCTCTGTTGCATCTTCCTCTAATCCTAATAATGTTGAAAACTCAGGCAATAGCGCACTGTAGCCACCATAAGGGCAGTTGATATAGAGTGGGATTACGTTTTTTGCTTTGCTTAAAATACGGTTTAACACGGTTGTTGTACCAATACCTCGCTCGCCAGAGAGTACACATACCGCTGGACTGTCTGTGAGTAAGTAGCGAGATAATGACGTAATTTCTTCTTCCGCATATTCTTCAAGTAATTCAGATTGTTCTGAGCCAGGAGCAATATAATCAAATGCATTATCTCCCTTTATGCGGACTAGGTTTGATTGTTCACGTAAGACCTCTGTTTGTTTCGCTACTTCTATTCTAAAGAGATAAGCGAGTACATGACTAAAGGCCGCGTATTGAGAAAGCATCGAAATTACTTGATGCTGAATGGTTCTACCAAGCAGCCATACAGAACCGCACGCGGTAGCAGCAATAGACATTAAGAAGGTGTTTTTATTTCTAATTGCCCATTGAACGGATAATGGATGAGTTTCTAACTGTTCTATACGAATAAAAATGGTGTGATTCCATCGTTTGAGCGTAATGACGGTCAATAAGACAAAAAATAGATAAACAACAGAGTTAATCCAAGCATAAATAGTCCCTTGGCCTAAAGTTCTTGATGAAATCTGTAAAATTACGCCCGCAACAATGATCCCCCAAATGTATCGACGAATGGTTGAAAGTCTTAGAGCGATGGTTTCTTTTTTATTATGTTTGCTGTTTCTATAAGTAAATTCCAAAATGAAACTGACCGCAATAGAGCCACCGAGTATCCACCAGGTAAATATTTCTAGAAAAATTAAATGCTGCAAGCTTGGTAATGTTGAAATAATACGTAATGTTGCAGTAATTAATAATAAATAGGCGATGGCTTTATGTGCGCGGGTGCAGTACCAAATAGTACGGATTAATAGACTAGGGCTCGAAGTACTCTTTAGTTTTGATGTTTTAAAATCATGGATCAGTCGGTCACTGTTTCGCATCCACCAATTAAATACAAAGAAGATACCTAATACCTTGAGTATGACACTGATCACGGGCACTGGTGATATGGCGAGGTCATTGAGTAATTTTTTAAAGCTGCGAATTTGATAATAGAGATAATATCTAATATTAAGTTTAGTGATTGTTAATTCAGAATAAAATTGAGTAACGCCTTGAGGTCCAAATCCTGTTAATTGGTCTCGATTTCTTGTTTCTGTTAGATGCAGAAGTGACTCTTTACTCGTATTTAAAGAGGTTAATGAACGATGATTTTTTTCAACATTAGCCCATTCGTTATTTGTCGTATTATCTTGATAATTTGATAAAGAATCTTCTAATGCTTGAGCTTGCTTCTTTTGTTCCAGCAAAGTAAGAGACAATAGTCTTTTGACTTGCCTATAATCTTGATGTGAAAAGAAATGCTGCTCTGGGAGCTGCGTTATATCTGTTGCAATATCTTGAGCTGATTTAGAGATAGAAACTGAATCATAAGTATTCGCTCCCCATTCAGCCAATAAAGAGGGTGAGTAGAATAGAGCCAACATAAAAAGAAAACGATTAACGATATTATTCATAGGTAACAGTAAGGTCTCAATAAATAAAATGTAAAATGAGTATTTGTAAGTGAAAATTCTTTGATTGATTAGAAATGTGATATTGATAGCAATTTATAGTTTTTTTCTAGAAAAAAATCAATTTGGAAGTAAATGTCGTAAATATGTGCCTTTTAACAGAAATAACTTGCACACTTTAGTCAATCTATTGGTATTAAAAATATTTGGCTATGTGATCAAGATTTGTATTAAGTGCTCACTCTGTAATATCTACAATATTTTGTTGAATTTGTTTTTCTATAATGAATGAGAAGATATAAATGGAGATTAAGGTATGGAGTATCGAATTGTTGGTATTACTAGCGAGCACGATAACGATATTTGCTACATCATAAACAATGTCGGAGTTGAGTTTGGTGCTGCTGGTGAAGGGTTTGCTCCCGGAGATGATGAAGTATTAGATATGAGCCGTCATTATAATCCACAAAAAAGAAGCAAATACCTTATTTTGTTACTCAATGACAGGGTTGTTGGCGGGTGTGGCTTAGCTCCGTTTAACGGTAGTGAGACGGTGTGTGAGTTACGTAAACTATTTCTATTACCTGAAGCTCGAGGCAGGGGGTTTGGAAAGACGATTGCTCAGAAAGTATTAAAGAATGCCAAAGAATTTGGTTATACCCAATGTTATTTAGATACGTTATCTAGTATGAAATCGGCAATTCACTTGTATGAAGACCTTGGATTTAAGCGTTTATCTAAACCCATTGACAATACAATACACAATGGTTGCGATGTGTGGATGCTAAAAAACTTTTCTGAGGAGTAAGATAGGAAGGCAATCGTTTGCTTTTTTTGTTCGTTCCTGTATTATCCGCCAAAATTTTTAATCATAAAAATGTTAATTAGGATATATACATGTCATACCTTCGCTATTTACTTACTAGTTTATTTGTATTGCTATCATTTTCTGTATCAGCGACACCAAAACCTATTGTTTTACAGGGCGCAATGGATATTGAAGTAAATTACATGATAGAGCAGTTAAACAATAAACAAGAAGTTACCTTTGGTTCGTGGACTTTCTGGACTGGTACTATTGATAACTACCCTGTGATTGTATCTAGAACAGAAGTCGGGATCGCAAATGCGTCGGCATCAACTACACTGGCGATTGAAAAGTTCTCTCCGAGTATGATCATTAACCAAGGTACTTCGGGTGGTCATGATCCTGAACTTTATCGTGGTGATATTGTATTGGCGACTAAAAGTTTCAATATGGGGGCTAATCGCTCTGAGTTTTCAACTGTGGATGCCGGAATTCAGCCAGAGAAATGGAAAAACTTCACAGTAACTATGCGTTTAAGAGAAGATAATAAATTAATAGAACATGATGCATTTTATTCAACGCCTGAGCTTGTTAATTTTGCGTATGAAAACGTGAAGCATCCAGCGAAAGGAAAAGTAGTAAAAGGCGTGATTGGTACTGCGGATGAGTGGAATAGAGAGGTTGCTAGAATTAACTGGCTGCACAAAACCTATCAAACTGCGGCAGAAGAAATGGAAAGTTCATCAGCAGCTCTAGTGGCTGAAGCATACAAAGTACCATTCATTGGGATTAGAATCTTGTCGAACACGGATTTGCATAATCAAGATTTTGATCCTGAGACTGCGGTAACTAACCAAAAGTACGTTATTGATTTTGTGAAGCAGTGGATTGCAGTACAGGAATAATAAGCAGATACAAAAAAGCCCCAGCATTTCTGCTAGGGCTTTGAATGTGGTGGAGGGATAGGGATTTGAACCCTAGAACCGCTATTAACGGTTGCCGGTTTTCAAGACCGGTGCTTTCGACCACTCAGCCATCCCTCCGATGCGGTGAATAATAGGCGTAACCCTTCTTCTTGTAAAGCACTCTTTTAAAAATAAAAACTGTTCGCTTTAAATTTACCCATATCGATGTAATTTAAAGCGAAATGTGGCTTCTTCTATTTTTATTGCAGTACAGGTCGAGCATTAATCGCTTGTATTGGGCGGTTATTACCATCATATAAAGCTTTAAATTGGGTTAACTGTTGTGATGAAATCGTCATTGGATTCCTCATTACAAACCAAGTTACTCCCTCATTGCATGGTGGCGTCGTTAATGAACCATTAAAACGATAATAAGCTTGATCGGATGGAAGTAAATTCACAAGGTTTAATTTGTTTGTTAGAACTACCTCACCAGATTTTGGCATTTCTTGCCATACCTTAGCTAATTCCGTATTTGCTTTTCCTTCTGTAAACATTACTCCAACAACGGCGAGATTTCCGTTTTTGTCAGAATGAACCAAATGCATCTCTAGTGGAAAAGAATGACCAGCAATGAGGTTTTCACTTGGGGCATGGAAATGTAACTGAAGAAGGTTAAATGTTTTCTCTTCTATTTGTACTGATTGCTTGCCATCAAAATTGACTTGCACTGTATGCCCATTGTTTACGATGCTTTGTCCCGCTTGGTTATAATTAAAGGCAATTGGTTTTAATGTGCTTTCAATTGCATCTGTAATATCGATTGGGGATTGGTTAACACCTGATTGACATGTTCCATGCCAGTGAGCGGGAGCCGTTTCACCAGAGTAACTCCATTCGGAAGCGGCAACAAGGCAGCTAGCAGATAGAGCAGTTAAAGCCGTTAACGTTGTCATTATTTTTTTCATGGAACTTGGGTCCTTATTATTTTATTAATGAAGAGACAGGCTAGTACAGATGATCATGAGATTAAAACGCTTTGAATTAAATTTAGACAGCTACTTCCATTTATATGAAACGGTTTGAAATTTTGTTTTATTTCTAAGGCACTATTGATAGGAATAGGGAATTTATCGAGTTGATTCAGAGACTAATTAGACTCTACCTGAATTTTGAAAAGGGATAGAGGGGTAAGGTTTGAATTCTAGAGTTATTATCTTAATGAAATTTATTGGGATCTCATATTCGACAGATACAAAAAAGCCTCGTCATTTCTGACAAGGCTTCGTGATGTTGGTGGAGCGGACGGGACTTTCTATCTCACCTTGAGAGCAACACGTCCCCCGGCGTGTCAGGCTGCTAAGCTCTTCAATAGAAAGCCTAACCAATTGAACTACCGATCCAATTTTTAAAACCCAGATTCTATCTGAATTTTGAAATGTGGTGGAGGGATTGAATACTAGAGTTATTATGTATGAAATTTAGGGGGATCTCATATTCGACAGATACAAAAAAGCCTCGTCATGTCTGACAAGGCTTCGTGATGTTGGTGGAGCGGACGGGACTTTCTATCTCACCTTGAGAGCAACACGTCCCCCGGCGTGTCAGGCCGCTAAGCTCTTCAATAGAAAGTCTAACCAACTGAACTACCTATCCAATTTTTAAAACCCAGATTCTATCTGAATTTTGAAATGTGGTGGAGGGTTTGAATTCTAGAGTTATTATCTTAATGAAATTTATTGGGATCTCATATTCGACAGATACAAAAAAGCCTCGTCATTTCTGACAAGGCTTCGTGATGTTGGTGGAGCGGACGGGACTTTCTATACTACCGATCCAATTTTTAAAACCCAGATTCTATCTGAATTTTGAAATGTGGTGGAGGGATTGAATACTAGAGTTATTATGTATGAAATTTAGGGGGATCTCATATTCGACAGATACAAAAAAGCCTCGTCATTTCTGACAAGGCTTCGTTGTATTGGCGGAGCGGACGGGACT